>NZ_JAUBTU010000042.1:0-14262 GCF_036705085.1 Microcoleus sp. B6-A1 | reverse complement strand
GTGGAACAGGCATCTTGCCTGTTCCCTCCCACAAAAGATGAATTTTCATCTTGTGGAACAGGCATCTTGCCTGTTCCCTCCCACAAAAGATGAATTTTCATCTTGTGGAACAGGCATCTTGCCTGTTCCCTCCCACAAAAGATGAATTTTCATCTTGTGGAACAGGCATCTTGCCTGTTCCCTCCCACAAAAGATGAATTTTCATCTTGTGGAACAGGCATCTTGCCTGTTCCCTCCCACAAAAAATGAATTTTATTCCTGTGGAACAGGCATCTTGCCTGTTGCTAAAAGGCTGATTAAAAATCCTTCAAGATTTCAGTTAAACCAGACATTTACGAAAATCCTCTCGCAACTGATTTTCGTTTAAATTCCGACCGATGAATACAAGCTCGTTTTTCCGAGTTTCTGTAGCTTTCCAAGGTCGATCCGGTCTGCCATCGAACAGCATATGCACTCCTTGAAAAACAAATCTGTTGTTTTCTCCAGCCATATTCAAAATGCCTTTTGTCCGAAAGATATTCGTGCCTTGAGTTCGCAACACTTCGCCGATCCAATCGCTAAATTTGTTGCCATCAATAGCACCGGATTCGACTATTGCTACGGAAGTTACTGTTTCGTCATGTTCGTGAGTGTGTTCGCCCAAAAAGTCGGGTTCTATTTCTAATGCCCGGTTCAAATCAAATGCTTTGACGCCCAACAAAGCATCCATTTGTAATTCAGCGTTGTGAGTACGGTGAATTTTTGCCATAGCATTCATGGCGCGAATTCGCTTTTCTAATTCTGCCAATTCTTCCTCACTCACTAAATCAGTTTTGTTTATCAAAACTACATCGGCGAATGCAATTTGTTCTTGAGCTTCGTCTGCGTCCCAGTGCTGCCAGATGTGCTTGGCATCGACTACCGTGACAACTGCATCTAGCAGTAATGTATCCCGCATATCTTCGTCTACAAAAAATGTCTGAATTACGGGTGCGGGGTCGGCTAAACCTGTCGTTTCGATGACTATGTGGTCAAATTTGTCTCGCCGCTTCATCAAGTTGCCGATAATCCGAATTAAATCACCTCGGACTGTACAGCAAATGCAGCCGTTGTTCATCTCAAAAATTTCTTCATCGGCATCAATTATCAGTTGATTGTCGATGCCTACTTCGCCGAATTCGTTGACGATGACTGCAACTTTTTTGCCGTGTTCCTCTGTTAAAATGCGGTTCAGTAGCGTAGTTTTGCCTGCACCCAGATAGCCTGTGAGAACAGTAACAGGAACTGATTCGATCGCCCCAGCAGTCACCATACTTTACCTCGATTATTGTACAATGATAACCATTATCGCTATTTTACACCAGACTTGCTGGTAGTAGCAAGTTTATTAAAAAATGTTAAGAGTTTTTAACTACAGGAATACGCCGTCTTTGGTTCAGAGCTTACCCATAGGGCTAGAAACCGGGTTTCTACGAGTTTTGGGAACAGGAACGAGAAATATAGGAAGAAACCCGGTTTCTGAGGTCAGCGTGTGTGGCTAATGACTGATGACAATTAGTTGTTAATCATAGCTGCAATTCGATCGCGCTCTAACTCTCGACCAATCAGCACTAATTTGGTTTGGCGGAGTTCGGAAGGTTGCCAAGGACGATCGTAAAAATATTCTATCCGCGAACCCACACCTTGCAACACCATCCTCATCGGTTTCTTGGGAACCGCCACAAACCCTTTAATCCGATAGATTTCCTCCTGCTGCATCAAGGATTGCAGTTTTTTCACCAATGCTTCAGGTTCAAATTCGCGATCGGCAATAAAGAAAGTCGAGTTAATATCATCATCGTGTTCGTGTTCCTCCTCAGTGTCGTGGTGACTCGGACGAGACTCCAAATCATCCTCAACCGCCGCATTAAATCCCATTAGCACATCCGGGTTAATTTCGCCACCTTTGCAAGGCACAATTTTCACACTCGGACGTAACTCTTGCTGCAACCAGCTTTGGACTTTCTTGTGAGTTTCCACATCTACGCGATCGACCTTCGTTAAAAGTACCATATCGGCACAGGCTAACTGGTCTTCAAACAATTCCTCGATCGGAGTTTCGTGATCCAAACTATCATCAGCCTGTCGCTGTGCCATCAAAGCATCGATATCACCGACAAAAGAACCGCTAGCAATAGCTTCGCAATCGACAACAGCAACAACACCGTCCACAGTAGCACCAGTGCGAATTTCTGGCCAGCGAAAAGCTTGAATCAAAGGTTTAGGAAGTGCGAGGCCCGAAGTCTCAATTAAGATACAATCAATTTGCTCTCTACGCTTCAACAATTCCTGCATAGTCGGCAAGAATTCCTCTTGAACAGTGCAGCAAAGACAACCATTTGTTAGTTCAACAATATTGCTGCTAACATTTTCTTCTTCGTCGCAAACTTGGCAATCGCGCAGCAGTTCTCCATCAATTCCGATTTCGCCAAATTCGTTAACCAGAACAGCAATGCGGCGACCTTGATTATTTTGCAATAAGTGGCGAATTAAGGTAGTTTTGCCGCTACCGAGAAAACCAGTGATGACAGTAACAGGAATTTTGTGCATTGATAATTTTGTGCTTATTTGGTGGAATATCTTGTTCCCAGGCAGAGCCTGGGAATGCTAATCTAGAGGCTCTGCCTCGCTGGAATAAAGGAGCGCTTTTAATACGAGGCAGAGCCTCTGGGTATGCGTTACCAGGCTCTGCCTGGGAACTAGGAAACCCAGCATAAATGTCGTTTTTAGGCGAAGTCTAGATCCACCTAAATCCCCCTTAAGAAGGGGAGTAGGGGTTGACTTTGAGAATATTTCTTGTCCCCCCCTTATTAAGGGGGGTTAGGGGGGATCTAGATTTCGATAAAAACAAGAGAGACGATCGGCTTGACGTTAAGTTGTCACCAATGGGCAGAGCATGGTAACGAGAAAGGCTCTAATTTGCCAGCGGTGGAATCTTTGCTAAAACGCCTTTTTTCAGAGCTTGAGGACGCTCAGACCAAGGTAACAAACCGTCCGGTTTAGCATAGTATTGACCCGCGCATTCGAGTACCGCCTCGACGCTTTCCGACTCATTTGCTGGTAAATCGCCAAACAGATAAGTGTACTTTCCAACAGCAGCAAAACACACCGCACAAGAGTGACTGCAAGCACTCATGCACTCAACCTCTTGAATCTCAAATTTATCAGAAAACTCCCAATCTTTAGCGAGTTGCGACAAATTTTCCATGAATTGTTGACCACCGCTTTTACCTTCGCGCTTGCCGTTTTTCCAAACACTAGCGCAAGCAGTGCAAACAAGTAGACTGTGCTTTGTGCGTACAGCCGTGTTAATTCCATCCATCATCCGTACCTCGCAGATGCGTTCAAAAGTGAGTTAGATATCGGCGGGCATTCTGACTTGAAAAACCCCAAGGGTTTCATTACAGTTGCGGGACAGCGCCGGACTTGCACCGAACTTTCCCCGTTTCCTCTAACGGCTGCTCCCCGCTAGAACCGATCGCGAAATCACATCATACCGCACTTGCCGCCAATCGATTGAGCGATTTTAGATTTTAGATTTTAGATTTTAGATTGGAGAAAGCCACCCCACGGATAAATCTGGGGGCTTGTCTAGTAGTTTGTAGGGTGCGCCATCGGCACCCTACAGATTATAAATTATGCAGTTTCGTGCTGCCGCCATGCGGGATGCCACAGCAATTCAGCAGTCGATCGCTTCTCGACCATTTCAGGAGTAATCATACAGTGAGCCACATCCTTGCGAGAAGGCAACTCGTACATCACATCGAGCATTAACTCCTCTAAAATGCTGCGGAGAGCTCTCGCGCCAGTTTTGCGACGATAGGCCTCCTGGGCGATCGCCCGCAGCGCTTCCGGCTGGAATTCCAACTCCACGCTGTCCATCTTCAACAGCTTTTGATACTGCTTCACCAGCGCATTTCGGGGCTCAGTCAATATCTGCATCAAAGCTGCTTCATCCAGCGGCGAAATCACCGTCACCACCGGTATCCGCCCGACAAACTCAGGAATCAAACCAAACTTGACTAAATCGTCCGGCTGTACCTGCTGCAAAATATCAGCGGCCCGCTTGTCTTTCGCCGGCAAAGTTGAGTTGCTGTCGCTTTCTGTTGGCTGAATAAAGCCCAAAGATTTTTTACCCAAACGCTGTTCAACTATTTTTTCCAAACCGACAAAAGCACCGCCACAAATAAATAGAATTTTGCTAGTGTCAACTTGAATAAAATCTTGGTAAGGATGTTTGCGGCCGCCTTGCGGGGGAACATTAACCACTGTTCCTTCCAACATTTTTAGTAGCGCTTGCTGCACTCCTTCTCCCGATACATCCCTAGTGATCGAAGTGTTTTCGCTTTTGCGAGCAATCTTGTCAATTTCATCAATATAAATAATGCCACGTTGCGCCGCTTCGACATCAAAATCTGACATTTGCAACAGCCGCAACAAGATATTTTCTACATCGTCGCCGACATATCCAGCTTCTGTCAGCGTCGTCGCATCCGCTACCGCAAACGGCACTTCGAGCATTTGCGCCAAACTTTGCGCTAACAAAGTTTTGCCACAACCTGTGGGCCCGACTAGCAGGATGTTGGATTTTTGCAGTTCTACATCGCTGTCAGGGGAAGACTTGTCGCTATCTTTAGCTTGGTCAACGCTCAAGCGCTTGTAGTGGTTATAAACTGCTACAGAAAGGACTTTTTTTGCTGAATGCTGACCGATGACGTGGTTATCTAAATGCTGCTTAATCTCTGTTGGTTTCGGAATTTGAGCTAAAACGATTTTCGATTTATTCGATCGACCTGGGCGCCTGGTTCCTTGTCCCTGAGACTCTCGCACCTCTGAATGGGGAATCTGTTGACCAATTGTTTTACTGGAGTCAAAGAACTCCTCCTCTAAAATTTCATTGCACAGTTCCACGCACTCATCGCAAATGTATACGCCGGGCCCAGCTATTAACTTGCGGACGTACTCTTGCGACTTGCCGCAAAAGGAGCATCTGAGATGGGAGTCATATTTTGACATATTTGCCTCTTAATTTACGGTTGCGGTTGCTTGTTTCGACTGGGAAGTTGCCGCGGGAGCGACCTTAGCTTTGCCCTAGAAGGGTTTCCCGATCGGACACCCAAGCCAGTCAGTCGATTTTAGATTTTAGATTTTAGATTTTAGATTTACTCCACAGATGAATTTTGGAGCTGAACTAGGGTCTAAAATTTGGGGCTTGTCTCCGTTTTTTGGCGCAGTCAAGCTTCGCGATCTCTGTTTCTAAGTTAACACTTTTGAGGCTTTAGTGATTAGTCATGAGTCATGGGAGCCAATTTGAATTTTTCATTTTCACTTGAAAATAAAGCCGCACGGGCTTACCATTTTTTGTATTCCAAAAATTTTCCCGACATAATTATTTTCACTCGATCGCCTTTTGGGTCTGCTTCTTTCTCGACATCCATAGTAAAGTCGATCGCGCTCATAATCCCGTCACCAAATTTTTCGTGAATCACTGCTTTGAGTGGCATCCCGTAAACCTGCATAATTTCATAGAAACGATAAATCAGGGGGTCAACCGGAACCGAGGCCTCCAAAGAACCTTTTAACGGAGGTTCACAGAGAACCGCAGCCGTCTCGCTATCTAGTCCCAAAGCCGAGACAATTTTCTGGGCTTCATCTTCTGATGCGGTAGCTTGACGGTAAATAACCGCGGCAATCCAAACTTCGTCGCGCCCCAAAACTTTTTCCAAATCTGCAAAACTAATTCCCTGAGCTTTTTTAGCCGCCAAAAGCTTTTCTGTAATTCCTGAAATTGCCATTAAATATTCTCCCCTTCACTTCAGTGTCAGATGTGAAACTTTTCTCACATTTTGGTTATTTTGTCAATAGTAAGTTGAGAAAATAAATCGAATTGATAGCTCGGAACTTCAGCAAAAGCTGGTCTCGTCAACCCCCACAACTCATACAATTTGAGATTTGAGATTGGAAATGTTAGATTGGCAATGACTGATGACTACCAGGGTTGAGAGCTAGTCAACAGTTGCATTCTTTTTTCCAACTGGTATCACAACTGACACAACTGATAAATCCTAAAATAACTCATAACTGCCCTGTGGCAATGGTACAGTTGGCAGTATATGTAATAAAAGTTACACACGCAAAGGCATTCGGCATTCGGCAAACGGCTGAATTTTGATCGTGCTAGCCTGAAGCTCAATCCTCGCTCCCTCCGCCAAAGCCCCTTTACCACTCAAAACCGGCAACTGACAAAAGTATGGAGATTCAGACCAAAAATTACACGATGCAGTACGATCGGGCTACGCAAACAGTCACCTGTAGCGGAGCGTTCCGACTCAGCCAGGTGGAAGAATACGCACCGATCGTCGATCTGCTCAACGAAGTGGCTGACTCCTGCCCAAACACGGTGACTCTAGACTTGCGAAAGCTAGAATTTTTAAATAGTTCTGGAATTAATATTTTCTCAAAATTTGTGATCAAAGTGCGCCAGCAAAAAAATATTCAAATCACCATCAAAGGTTCTAAACAGATCCCCTGGCAGATAAAATCCCTGAAAAACTTGCAGAGGCTGATGCCTTCCTTGCAATTAGAATTGGAATACTAGCGAAAAAGGTAAAGATAAATCCCCGGCTAAGTGGGGGAACCAGGATGAGGGTGGCTGAAGTTAATCGGAATAAGTCATAGTTAAACTAGCACAAAACCCTAAAAAACTTCAGAACCGACTAAAAATTACCAATTTTCAATTGCTATGCAGGAAGAACCATCGACAGAACAGCTACTTTTCGACGTTCAACGGCTGAGTGCGGAACTTGAAAACTTGAAGCGCGAAAAGGTTGACCTAGAACTTTTGCTGGAGACTACCACCGAACATTCAGATACAATGGAAGCTCACTTGCTGAGCAAAGCTCAGTTGGCGCTGCGTTCAAGCGAAGAGCAGTTTCGGGCGATCGCCTCGGCAACTCCCGTGCCGGTATTAGTTTCTCGCCTCTGTGACGGCTTAATTATGTATGCGAACGCTCAATTGGCTTCTCTCCTGAACATACCCCTAGAAAAATTGATCGGCTGCAGCACTCCAGACTTTTACTTTAACCCCGCCGATCGCCCAAAGGTACTTGAGGCACTTGCTAAAGAGGGATACCTCCAAAACTACGAACTCCACTGTAAAAAATCAGACGGCACCGCTTTCTGGGCGATGATCTCGGTTCAGTCGCTGGTGTTTAACGGCGAGCCGACAGCATTGTGCGCCTTGTACGACCTCACCCAGCGCAAGGAAGCAGAACAAACCCTCCAAGAGAGCGAAAAGCGGCTCCGCCGCCAGAGTTTGGCTTTGTTGCAGCTAGGTAGGCAGAGGACTCTCAACAGCGGTGCGCTGAATGTGGGAATTCGCGAAATTACCGAGGCAGCAGCCCGCACTTTGGATGTGGAAAAAGTCAGCGTCTGGCTTTACAACCACGGAAGATTTGGAACTCGCTACCCGAACGATCCCCAGCTAAATTTTACGGAGAGAGTGCTCGCCCACAACCAAACAGAGGCAATCGATACAGATACCGCTGCCCCAGAGCAAAACGAGGGGGTTAATCATTCTAAGTTTAAAATCCCCAACCTCAAATTAGTTTGTCTCGACGTGTACGATCGCACCCAGGAGAATCATTTGAGCCGGGAGTGCATATCGGCAAGCGATTTAAATTTATCAATTTTAGATGTTGAAGGCGACGCTCCTGGCGAAAATTTGCGATCGGACAATGCTTTAGAACCTACGACAAAGACTCAAAACTCTCTACAAACAAATTTGTCCCATTCATCTTCCCTAGCCGAACATTCCGCTGTGCTGCCAAATGCCAGCAAGCCGAATTCATCCATATTAAATGTAGCAATTAGGCTCGGCGGCCAGATCGTGGGCATCCTCTCTCTCGAACATATCGGCGCCCCCCGCCAGTGGGCTCTGGAGGAGCGCACCTTCGCCGATTCTTTGGCAAATTTGGTAGCGCTGGCGATCGAAGGATTTGAGCGCCAGCGGGCTCAGGAAGCCCTTTCCAAAGCCAAAGCCCAGCTAGAAATGACCGTCGATCAGCGCACCGCTCAACTCACCGCCGCCAATAAACTGCTCCGCATCGAAATTGCCGAGCGCAAAAGAGCCGAAATAGCCTTGCAAGAAGCCTTACACAAAGCTGAAGCAGCTTCGAGAGCTAAAAGCACTTTTTTAGCCAATATGAGCCACGAGCTGCGGACGCCACTCAACGCGATTATCGGTTACAGCGAAATGCTACAAGAAGAAGCACTGGAATCGGGACTCAAAGACATCATTCCCGATACCCAAAAAATTTATAACGCCGGCAAACACTTGCTGACTTTAATTAACGATATTCTAGACCTTTCTAAGATAGAAGCCGGTCGGATGGAGCTTTATTTAGAAAAATTTGACCTCTGTAATTTAATAGAAGAAGTCGTTGCAACTTTGCACCCTTTGGTCGAAAAAAATCACAATCAATTGCAAGTTTCTTGCTCTGAGAATTTGGGAGTGATGTATGCAGATTTGACTAAAGTCCGGCAAATTCTGTTCAATTTGCTCTCGAATGCCCTGAAGTTTACCGAAGGTGGAACGGTGCTGTTGAGCGCGACTCGCGAACCAGCAGGTGACAGCGATTGGGTTTATTTGCAGGTATCTGATACGGGGATTGGAATGTCGGCAGAACAGCAGCAGGGTTTGTTTCAACCTTTTATTCAAGGGGACGCTTCGACTACTCGCAAGTACGGCGGCACAGGTTTAGGATTGGCCATTAGCCGCTTGTTTTGCCAGATGATGGGCGGCGATATCACTGTTGAGAGTCAGTTGGATGTTGGCTCTACTTTTACGGTTCATTTAAAGGCCAAAGTTGATATTAGTTAGAAGCAAGTTTGGCAACTAGCCATGTAGGGGATTTAAGGAATTTAATGGGTGGGGGTTTGGCCAGGAATTGTGTACCGCATTTAACGGATTTAACGGATGGCAAAAGATGGAATAATTCCCCAATTACCAATTCCCCCCTTACCAATTAACCATTACCAATTACCAATTCCCTTGTTAATTGTGACACCGATCGCGCTCAACCTCTGTTGTCGATCACACAGTAGCATTTTTTTTCAGCCTAGAATACCTATATTATCCTAAAATTGTCCTGCAGGCACGATCGGGCGCCTCGCTGCATTCACAAGTCCCACCTCAACCTAATTAAGGGGGTGGGGGGTTGCTTCCAGAAAGGCAATTTAGTAAAAGTAATGCTATGGTCGCGAACCAGTAGAAGGCAAAAGTTAACAGGAATTCAGGAATTCTCAAAAGTCTCTGAACGCAGAAACACAATTCTGCTTTTTGCCTTCATACTGCTTCTACTGGCGAGATAGCATTGCTGCTGAAAGCAATGCACAATTTCTCAGAATCAAAGGAGTGCATCTACATGATTAAACCTTGCAGTCAACCGCTAAAAATAAATCCTTTTACTTGTTATCGCGATCCGGCTACAGGCAGGTGGACTACTGTAGTTACAAGTGTTCCAAACACTTGCGAAACAGACTCTAGTTTGAACGCAGAAGCCGAAGGCGAAAACGAAGGTAAAGCAGAAACGATCCTTTCTGCTTCGCCTGCTGTCTCGCTGCCGAAAAAAGTCCTTTCTTTCTCCCTGCCTCCGTTTAAACACCGTGCCAAAAAATCTGCTGTTAGTGTCAGCAGGTAGCTATAGCAGGGGTCTAATCTAGTTTCCACGGTTAGTCCCCGGCGATAGTCAAACCAAACAAAACGAACTTATCCATAGCCTAAACTGCCAAAAAGCGATATACTGGCAGCAAAGTTTCTCCTTCAATATTCGTGAAGTATTTGCTCGATCGCTGCCTCCACTTTGTATGGACAGACCGACCAATTCGCCAGCAGGGAACAGTCATCATTGCTATCCCCCTGGTTTTTCTGTTTGCTTCGCTGCTAGCAATTGCCGGCCTCCGGGATAGTGCCATACAGATAAGAAAGCGAGCAGATACTAATAAGGCAATACTTCAGGAAACTAACCGATTGATAACCCTGGTGGTGGATGCGGAAACGAGCGTTAGGGGTTATGGGTTGACGCAGCGCCGCGAATTTCTATTACCCTACTTAGAAGCAAAGAAGAGTTTGCCTCCGCTGCTGGCTAAACTCAAGGTTATGGTTCAAGAAAACAAACTGCAAGCTCAGCGATTTGAAGCTATAAAAAAAAGTACCGAACAGCATATAAATTTCTTGCAAAACACTTTGAATAAGCTCGAAAGTTCGGCAACAAGGATGCAGTCGCCGGAAAGAATTCAGGTGTTTGCTCAAGGCAAATTGAACATGGATAAGCTGCGTACACAAATTAATGCTTTTTCTGAGGCCGGCGAAGCTTACCAGAAAAGTGTAGATCGGCAACTAGGGGACGTGGTAGATTTCATTAATATTGTGCAAGTTGCGGGTTTGCTTTCCGGCTGTTTGGGTGCAGGGGCTTCCTGGTATTTATTTGATAGTTTAGAGAAGGAATTGAGGAAGCGAGAAGCTGGCTTGGAAGAAAGTAAAAGTCGCATTCAAGCTGTGGTAGACAATGCGGCTGATGGTATTATTACTTTGGATGCACAGGGAAATATTGAGTCTTTTAATAGGGCAGCAGAAAAGATTTTTGGTCAGAAAGCCGATCGAATAATTGGCACTAACCTGCGGCGGCTGATAGCTCAACCGCTGCCGCACAGCAGCGTGGGGGATTATTCGATCGAATATTTTGTGTTACATCCAGATACTACGCTGAAGACTTACCAGCAAGAAACAGTTGGACTTCGACAGGACGGAACGAAGTTTCCGATGGAGTTAGCTGTCAGCGAAATGCGTCTGGCAAATCAACACTTGTTTATTGCGATTTGTCGCGATGCCAGAGGACGAAAACAAGCCGAGGAAACTCTGCGAAAGCAAGCACAAATGCTGGATTTGGCAAACGATACGATCGCGGTACTAGACTTGAACGGGGCGATTTCTTATTGGAATTTGGGGGCGAAGTGGCTCTACGGGTGGCGGAAGTCGCAAGCAATAGGAAAAAATATTCATAAGCTTTTACAAACAGAATGGGCCCAACCTTTTGAGGTAATTCAAAAAGTATTTTTCGAGAAGGGTTCTTGGCAAGGAGAACTGGTGCGAACCAAGAAAGACGGCACCAAAATAACGGTGGCCAGCCGGTGGACTTTGCAATACGACGATCAAGATCAACCGGTGGCTATTTTGGAAATCAGCAACGATATTAGCGATCGCAAACGCTCAGAAATTGCTTTAGCCCAAAGCGCGCAGCGGTTTCGCGCTACTTTTGAGCAGGCGGCAGTCGGCATGGTTCAAGCGACTGTGGAAGGCAAATTTCTGTTAGTCAATCAAAAACTTTGCGAAATTTTGGGCTACAGCCGCCAAGAATTGGTGGAGAAAACATTTCAGGATATTACTTGGCCTGGAGATTTGGCAAGCGAACTGGAACTTTTGCGCCAATTGTTAGCAGCAGAAATTGAAAATTTCTCTCTGGAAAAGCGCTACATCCGCAAAGACGGAGAGTTGGTGTGGGCAAACTTGACGGTTTCGCTGCTGCGAGAACAAAATGGCACTCAATTTCTGATGAGTGTGGTTGAAGATATTAGGGATCGCAAACAAGCGCAGGAATCGCTGCGGTTGCGCGCTCAAGAATTGAGGTTAACAGCCCAAAATCTGGCTCAAACGACGAATGTTTTAAGAAAGCGGAATCAAGAATTAGACCAGTTTGCTTATGTAGTTTCTCACGATTTGAAAGCGCCACTCAGGGCGATCGCAAATCTCAGCAGTTGGATAGAAGAAGACCTCAGCGAGTCGATGACAGAGGATACTCTGCACCAAATGAACCTGCTGCGTGGCAGAGTTCACAGGATGGAAGGTTTGATTGAGGGACTGCTGCAATATTCCCGCGTCGGACGAATTCAAGTGCCTTCAGAAATGGTAAAAGTTGAGAATTTATTAGCAGAAATTATTGATTCGTTGGCACCGCCGTCTGGATTTGAGGTAAAAGTTGAACCGGGAATGCCAACTTTTGTGACAGAAAGATTGCTGTTGCAGCAGGTTTTTTCTAATTTAATTAGCAACGCAATTAAGCACAACCGAGCTGCATCGGGTCATGTAAAAATATCGATTAAAGACTTAGATGATTTTTACGAATTTTCTGTAGAGGATGACGGGCCCGGAATTGCTCCTCAATATCACGATAAAGTTTTTGTAATTTTTCAGACATTGGAAGCTCGCGATAAAGTTGAAAATACTGGGATTGGTTTGTCGCTGGTGAAGAAAATTGTCGAAGGTCAAGGGGGCAGTATTTCCATAGAATCTGCTGAAGGTGAGGGAGCAACTTTTCGGTTTACTTGGCCGAAGCAACCTATTAGCCAAGACGGAACATAAAACTACTCTAAACGTAGGCTGTGTAAGGAACACCGCGATTCAAAGACTAAATGTAGGGTGCACCCGGACTACCGAGAAGCCGATAGCGACTGTTTAAACTGCATCACAACGGATTTCGATGATAAATCCATCAGGATCGTAAAAGTAAATGCCGCGTCCTGTAGCGCGAGTAACGGGGCCGCTATCGATCGCAATTTGATTTGACTTTAGCACTTCCAGAGCGCGATCAAACAAAGCCGGATCGATGTCGAAGGCTAAGTGGTTGGCGCGGGTAAAAGCCTTCTCCGGGTCTGGGTTTGGCGGTTCCAAGTCGGGCTGCCAAAATAAGTCAATAACAGTGCCGTCTGGGGTAACGAAATTAGCGACTTTACCAGCGGCTACCATTTCTGTTAAAGTTGCGGGAATTTCTGCACCTGTTAGTTCGTGCAGGCCGAGAATTGTACCGTAGAAGTGGCGGGAAGCTTTCATGTCGCGCACGTTTAAAGCGATATGGTGAACGCGGCGCAAATTCCCCGGCGTGAGGACTATTTTGACGTTGTTTTCGGTAGTTTGCATGATTGTCAATTGCGAATGTTCAAATTGAATGCAGTTTGATTTATTCAGATCGTCTGCTGTAAAATAAGCCTTTTAAGTTGGTCGTGAAAACTTTTATTAGCGTCGTGCGATCGCACATAATATCAAGTATTCAGGACTTACGCATCGGGGTCTAGAAACCGGGTTTTTTACCGAATCTGCGGTCTACAACGGGTTTTATCGTAAAAAAACCCGGTTTCTCAACAATCGTGCGTAAGTCCTAGTACGGTTATTTTTCTTTAGGGAACGATGCCATGCCTACAAATAGCATGGCCAGACCACCTGCCAGAATTGCGAAGGCAAGTAAACCTACCACTAAATCTAATCCCGATGTATTTTCCATTAAATTAAACCGTTCTCCAATTAAATACAATCATCGGTATTCGTTCAGGGTTGAGTGCTTGCAAACAATGGGGAAGAGCAGAAAAAAATAGCTTTTCACTTATTATAAAAAAAGCCTATTAATTTCTTCCCTCTTCCTTAAACCTCCATCCGTTAAATTTTGTAAACTGCTTAGTTGCCGAACTTTTTATTTGGCCAATTCTCGATCGATAGCAGCGATTAGTTCAGGTGAATCGGGACCAACACTGCTGCGGAATCTGGCAACCACTTCACCCTGTTTGCTAACTAAGAATTTCTCAAAATTCCACGCAACCTCACCCTTGGGCTCGACTGCACTCGTAAGCTTAGCGTATAGGGGGTGCTGCTGAGTGCCTTTAGCGCGTACTTTGTCAAATAATTCAAAGGTGACGCCGTATTTTGTAGTACAGAAATTGACGATTTCGGGATTACTTCCGGGTTCTTGACCTCCGAAGTCGTTGCAGGGAAATCCTAAAACACGGAGTCCAGCCGCGCTGTACTTCTTGCTCAATTCTTCGAGTCCTTTGTATTGAGGTGTATAGCCACATTTAGAAGCTACATTAACTATCAAGAGTACCTGGCCAGCGTACTCTCCTAGCTGCTTGTCTTCGCCTGCGATCGTTTTTACTTTAATGTCGGAGATTGTGCTGGGCATTTTCAAATACTTTTTAATTTGACCACCACAATTTTACCGCAAGTCGGTACAATTTTGTCTAGATGCCGATCGCTAAGAATTTCCATCTCCCGGTCGGGGCGGGTTTACGGATCTCGCCCTTATATTATAGATATGGGTGAACCCGCCCCTACCAAAGTTACGGTTAATTTACCGAACATGATCTTAGGAATGAGAATTAAATAACTTCCACTCTTGAAAGTGGGATGGGCGTCCCGCC
>NZ_JAUBTU010000041.1:0-60305 GCF_036705085.1 Microcoleus sp. B6-A1 | reverse complement strand
AATGACGAGCGGGCTACCTGTGTATTTTGTTTGTTTTGTCAAGTACAATTTATACCAAATTAGATGAGCTTACCCTGGATTGTTAAGTAGGGTAGGGCATACCCAAACTCTAGATAAATATTCTAGTACGCTTTTGGAGATAGACCCACTGGGATTGTCTAAGTTAGGCTCGATACTTGGTTCAATTGAACGGGTATTTGGTTTAAGTAATGCCGTAAGGATAGTCAATTTTAAGGTCAGTCGCTGAATTAAGAATCCCCACGCCTGATAGCTGGGGAGTGTCAAAGAAATCCAACATGAAAACCCCGTGACTTTAGTCCGGGGATGAAAGGGAGAAGGAGGCTAAAGCCTCCCAGTATCTTTCATTAGATATTAGGATTGCAACTTAGGATACAACTCTGTAAAGTCTTGTAAACACTTTGATGATATTAAGCTAGTGCTGTTAGCGTAAGAATATCGTGATGAGGTCGAAGTCATGCTAGTTTTTGAATTCAAAGCATACGGTAAAAAGCAGCAATTCGATGCTGTAGATGAAGCAATTAGAACAGTGCAGTTCATCCGTAACAAAGCATTGCGCTTTTGGATGGAAAACGAAAAAGTCAACAAGTATGACTTGAATAAGTACAGTGCTGTTTTAGCTAAAGAATGGACGTTTTGCGATGAACTCAACAGCATGGCTCGACAATCAAGCGCAGAAAGAGCGTGGTCGGCAATCGCCAGATTCTACGACAACTGTAAAAAGAAAATTCCCGGAAAAAAGGGTTTTCCGCAGTTTCAGAAAGACAATCGGTCGGTCGAATATAAAACGACCGGGTGGCGGATGGCAACTGACCGAAAATCTATCACTTTTACCGATAAAAAAGGCATCGGAAAACTCAAGCTGAAAGGAACGCGAGACTTACATTTCTATCAGCTTAGCCAAATTAAGCGAGTGCGCTTAGTCAAACGAGCCGATGGATACTACATCCAGTTTTGCGTTCAAGTTGACCGTTCCGAGAAGGTTGAAGTTACAGGCAATGCTATTGGATTAGATGTGGGACTCAAAGAGTTCTACACAGACTCCAATGGTGTTACAGTCGAAAATCCGCGTTTTCTGGGCAAAGGAGAGCGCCGATTAAAGAAAGCCCAAAGACGGCTCTCAAAGCGAGTCAAAGGTTCAGAAAATAGAAAAAAAGCTAGAGTGATTCTAGGAAAACGTTACCTCAAAATAAGTAGACAGCGTAAAGATTTTGCCGTGAAGTTGGCAAGATGCGTTATCCAGTCCAACGACTGTGTAGTCTATGAAGATTTGAGGATTAAAAACATGGTGAAGAATCACTGCTTAGCTAAATCGATTAACGACGCATCTTGGTATATGTTTCGAGTCTGGCTGGAATATTTCGGCAAAGTATTCGGAAGAATTACAGTTGCTGTGCCAGCAAATGGAACAAGTCAAGAATGCTCTAGCTGCGGGACGGTTGTTAAGAAAAGTCTATCAACACGAACCCACGCTTGTCGGTGCGGGTGCGTGTTAGATCGTGACTACAACGCAGCTAAAAACATCCTAAGTCGGGGATTGAGTACGGCGGGGCACGTCGGAACTTGGATCTTAGATCCGAACGCTTGTGGAGAATTGACCGCTACCGATGTTGAAGTAATTCTGCATCGGCAAGTTGATTCTGCGAATCAAGAATCCCCTCGGCTTTAGCCAGGGGAGTGTCATTTCGAGACAGATGCGAGAATGCTTTCCATCTCAGAAAGCTCGATCGCCCCGGAGAAAGTTTTGCCGTTCATAATAAAAAACGGAGTGCCTTGAATGCCCAGTTGTTGAGCGAGTTGCACGTCTTTCTCAATGGCGGCTTCGGCAGCGGGGCTGTTGCGATCGGTGTTGAATTTATCTAATTTTAGATTGAGCTTTTGGGCGATCGATCCGTACAATGGCTCGCCTAAATCTTTCTGCCCTTCAAACAAAGCGCTGTAATATTCCCAGAATTTGCCCTGCTGGCCCGCCGCCCAAGCTGCTTTAGCTGCTGGCAGCGCTTGAGGGTGAATTGAAGTCAAGGGTAAATGCTTGTAAGCTAAAGTAACTTTGTCCTGGTGTTTTGCCATAAACTGCTTGACAGTATCGTGAGCGCGCGCGCAAAACGGACATTGAAAGTCAGAGAATTCTAAAAGTACAATCTGCTGCGAAGCTGAACCCGTGCTGGGAGAATCCCCGATCGCCGATTTGGGATTAGTTTTCATCTCCTGCAAAAATGATTCCTGCGCTGCTTTGAGAGACTGCTGCTGCTGTTGCTGGTACGCTTGTACCGACTCTAAAATTGCTTGCGGGTTTTCGCGGATAACCTGCAAGACTTGCTCTTTCAACTTGGGATCGACTGAATTGCCAGCCGCTGACTGCGCGGGGGAACAACCGATAAATACCAGGCAACCTGCCAGGAGTACAGCCAAGCAGAAGGCTTGCTGGCTGCGGATTTTTCGCCAAATAGTGGATAAGTTCATCTTTTTTTTCTGATTCAAGGCAACACTTAATCCTACATTTAATTTTGCGGAGTGTCAGGTGTGTCGCTGTTGACTGCTGTCCAGCTATTTTTAGCTCTGAGCAATAATTAGTAAGATCAATTCCGTTGCATCGGAATTAATATTACCCGAAATCAGAACACGGCAGTGCCGTTTCCCTACACCAGATTAATTGTAGGGAAAAGGCACTGCCGTGTCCTCGCTTGTCATTCCGGCGCAGCCGGAATTGATATAATTGTAATCAAAAAGATTTGCAGTCAATAGTGCAAGTGTTTGCTCGATTATTTGCGGTTGTTGAGCCATTTAGCCGCAACAATTCCCAAAATACCCGCAACGACTGGATTGCCCAAAAACTTCATCAAACTCGGCTGTTCGGCCAGCACTTCTCGGAAGATATCCGGGTGATTGTGATAGGTGAACGAGGCCAGCTTGGTAACATCGTCAGCATTCATGCGGCTGGCGTGGTGGGTAGAAAGTCCTAGCTGCTTTTCCAATTGGCGATCGTCCAATCCTCTCTTGCCCAAATGCTTGAAGAATTCGCGGGCCACGTCGTCGCGTTCATTGGGCTTAATTTGGGCGATCGCCTTTTGCAATTCCGGTTCCAACTGAGCCGGCGGGAGAGAGTCGTGATTCAGGGAACGCCCGAATAATTGTTTGCGCTGAGCCGGCGAAGTTCTCTGAGCAAAATCGTCAAAATTTTCGTAATCTTCACCCGTTGTCTCCGGCATCATTTCTCGATTTCCCTGGGCCAAATCCTTCATGATTTGACTCTTGTAATTATCGCTGCTACTCATGGTAAATCCCTTCCAATCTACAAAACATTTCCGTCTCTACTTGAGATTGTTTCGGCTTCAAAAAACTGCGGAATATTAAACCGTCGCGCGGCTATAATTTAAGCTTTCTAACCAGGTCAAGACTTGTATTCAATTTGATTTGATTGCTGGTCGTACTTAGCAGTCAAAATCAGTTTTTTGTCAGGAGCATAAACCAAAACACTTACATCCTGATTGGGGAAATTGCGGTGAAAACCTTGTGCTAGAGATTTCGCCAAATCTTTCACTTCAGTCGGGCGGACTTGCGGGGTAATTACAACTCCCAATTTGTTATTGTCGCGGACGTAAGCATCCTGAACCAAGCCCTTAGCCGTTTTTGTTACCCATTGACCAAAATCTTGACCTGCGGCGGTATTGCCACGTTCTAGCTGCGCGTAATAACCCTGACTGCCACCAATTGCTACAGGTACATCAGTCGGTTTTTGGGCTGAAACGCTGGGCGAGCAGGCAGTAGTAACTGCCAGCATTAATACCAAAAGTACGCCCGCAATTATTTTGCGACTCTGCTGCAATAAACTCACCTTTTTTCCTCCGTTCAGAAAACATTTGGGATAATTGAAAGAGTCAGGTTGCTCGACCCTCTCAATTAGTATTAGGCTTAGTCTAGTTTCTTTTTGAGCTCATCTTTTACATCTTCGATCGCGTGACCAGCTTCAGCTTTTGCCTGCTTGGCTTTGCCTTCTGCTTTATCCTTCGGATCGCCAGTAACATTGCCTAGGGCTTCTTGAGCTTTGCCTGCGATGTTGTCGCCAGTTGCATTTGCTCTATCTTTAGTGCTCATTGGTTTCTCCCTATCTGTATCTAATTTGACGTTTTTTACTTAATGAACTCATCATAGGTAACTAGGAGCTGCGTTGCACTCTACCTCTAGGAAGAAAGAATAAATAACAAATGGAATAGGGAATATGGAATATGGCATAGGGAACAGTTATTTGCAGTCTTGAACTAACTGCGACTTTCATACTTAATTATTGTTTTTTTACCGTTTCTGCTGGCTGCAATCAAGTATTTTTGTAAAAAACTGCTGGAGGGTCGCCCGTGCGTCCAAGACTATTTTTTCAAACCCAAATAATTTATAATTTAAAAATTATATTTAATTCGGCCTTAAAAAGGCGGGTGTGGGCAAGACCGCATCTTACCCACACCCGAACAAATTCCGTATTAGTTTTAATCTACCTTGTGATGACATTCTTCATCTATTTTCTGCTGAAGTTCTTCTTTCAACTGTTCCACAGCGCGCATAGTTTGAGCATTTTCTTGTTTTTGCTGACCGAGGGCTTTTTCTGTTTCCTCGCCGAGCAATGTTTCCTTTGATTTTGGTAGCGTTACTTGATTTTCGCTGCCAGTATGGGTCGCATTTTCTTCAATATTCATTAGTTTTTCCCCTATTGTTTGCAAAAATTATTTTTAACAAGGGTACTTAGAAGTTAACCTTATATCTATCTTAAGGGTAATCACGAAGACTTCCCTCTGCCTGAAGGGAGATAGGGACGGGTGAAGAGTTTTGAGTTTTATAGTTAAGATAAATCACGGAGACTTCCCTCTGCCAGAAAGGAGATAGGGGAAGGGGAATAGTGCGTGAGATTGCTTGGTGAGTCGCAAGGCGCGGGGCAGTGAATGAGTTGGGGAAAGGGGAGGAGGGGGGAGAATTTTTCTGCGGCGCGCGGGATGGCGTTAAGTGTCGAATGTTGTTGTATGAGGCTCTTTGGACATCGGTAAAAGATGAAGAGAGAAATGGGAGGCAGTTTTGTGCAGACTTAAGTCTATGCTGAGAGTTTGACCGTTAAAATCAACAGGGTGTACCGATTCCCCCGTTTGGTGGCGATCGGGTTAAATAATCTGCTAAACAAGAGTTAGCCTCAAGGCTAACTTCCAGCAGGATCGAACTAAAATTTCTGTTATTAGTAAAAATTATCTAAAACCCTATGGGAGCAAGGAGCAGTAACCCCCTCGAAGCAGCCGGCCCGACTCGTGAGCCGATCAAAATAGGCGTGTTGCATTCGCTGACGGGCACGATGTCCATCAGCGAAATTTCTGTTAAAGATGCGACGCTGTTGGCTGTTGAGGAAATTAATGCGGCGGGAGGGGTGCTTGGACGCCCCTTGGAAGCGGTTATAGAAGATGGAGCCAGCGATTTGCAAATTTTTGCTCAAAAAGCTAAGCAATTGCTCCTAGAAGCGCAGGTGGCGGTGGTATTTGGCTGTTGGACTTCGGCGAGCCGCAAGGCTGTACAGCCGGCTTTCGAGCACGGCAGCGGGTTGCTGTTCTATCCGGTGCAGTATGAAGGGCTAGAACAGTGTCGGAATATTTTCTACACTGGTGCTGCCCCCAACCAACAGATTGTGCCTGGGGTGAATTACTTGCTCGCACAGGGGAAGCGGAAAATTTTCCTGTTAGGTTCGGATTATATCTTTCCCCGCACGGCAAATCGGATTGTGAAAGCTCAACTGGCGGCACTGGGGGGAGAGTTGGCGGGGGAAGTTTATCTGCCGCTGGGTTCGAGGGAAGTGGGCGAGGCGATCGCACATATCTTAGCAGTGAAACCAGATGCGATTCTCAACACTCTCAACGGCGACACCAATGTGGCTTTTTTCCAAAAGTTGCGGGAAGCTGGCGTGAAACCCGAGGATTTGCCGGTGATGTCGGTTAGCGTAGCAGAAGAGGAAGTGCGGGCGATCGGGCCGTCCAATATTGCTGGACATTTGGTGGTTTGGAACTATTTTCAAACGGTGGATACACCGGAAAATCGGAAATTTGTCAAGGCTTATAAAGCCCGATACGGGGAAAATCGAGTCACCGATGACCCGATCGAAGCGGCTTATTTGGGTGTTTACCTCTGGAAGCAAGCAGTAGAAAAAGCTGGTTCGACAGATGTGGTTAAAGTCAGGGCGGCTGCTAAAAATATTGAGTTGGCAGCGCCTTCGGGCAAGGTAAAAATAGATGCCCAAACGCAGCATACCTGGAAAACTGTGCGGATTGGCCAGGTGAGGGTGGACGGTCAAATTGAGGAGATTTGGAATTCCGGCGCACCGGTTGCGCCAGATCCTTTTCTCAAAGCCTATCCTTGGGCGGCGGCATTTGCTCCGAGGCAGATTTCTTTGGGAACTCGGGCTTCTTTGAGCGGGCTGTTTGTCATCTTGGTACTGATAACTTGGATGGCGGTGGGAGTCGGGTGGATGGGTTCTGTGGAGATGAAGAACTATTTGCTGACAATAGAGGCTGCCTCACATCCGGCAGCGGCGGTTTCTGAGGCAGCAATGGCGGTGCTGGTGCAGCAAACTCTCTTGGTGGCGAGCCGCACTCAGCACTGGCTGATGGGGGCTTTGGTTTTGAGTTTGATCGGGGGGATAGTGGCTTTTGTGTCGGTGTCGGCAATTATTCGGAATCTGGGCTTGCTGCGGGAAACTGCCGAACAGATGGCCAGCGGTGATTTGACGGCTCGATCGCCTGTTGTTTCTAATGACGCGATCGGGGTGCTATCTTCTACTCTCAATACAATGGCTCAGCAAATTAGCAGTTTGCTCAACGGTTTGGAGGTGCGGCAGCGGCAGCTAGAGGAACGATCGGAGGAATTGGAAGTCGCTAAGAATGCTGCGGAAGCTGCCAACCGGGCGAAAAGCACTTTTTTAGCAAATATGACTCACGAGTTGCGGACGCCTTTGAATGCGATTATCGGCTACAGCGAGCTGCTGCAAGAAGAAGCTCAGGAACTCGGCGAAGAAGAGTTTGTGATGGATTTGGCAAGCATTAATATGGCAGGCAAGCAGTTGCTCAACATTATTAGTGACATCTTGGATATTTCTAAAATTGAAGCAGGAAAGATGACTCTTTTCTTGGAGACTTTTGAGGTGTTGGATTTGATCGAGCAGGTTGTCACTACTGTCCAACCGACGCTAGGGAAAAATGGCAATACTTTGATCGTCAATTGCGATCGCAATATTGGCACGATCTACTCCGATTCGTCGAAGCTGCGGCAAGCGCTGTTGAATTTGGTGAGTAATGCTGCTAAGTTTACGGATCAAGGCAAAATTAGGATTAATGTTTGGAAAGAAGAAGGGAAGGTTTTGCCGCGTGGCAATTCCGAAGAACTCTCGACAGATCCTTCTCGGTGTCAACAGCCTTCGATCGTGTTTCAAGTCACCGATACCGGCATCGGCATGACGGAGGATCAGGTGTCGAGGCTATTCGGAGCTTTCGCTCAAGCGGACGATTCTACTACCCGCAAATACGGCGGCACCGGTTTGGGGCTGACAATTAGCCGGAAATTTTGCCAGATGATGGGCGGAGACATTACGGTTGAGAGCGAGTTTGATTGCGGTTCTAGTTTTACGATCCGGTTGCCGATTGCGGTTAAAAGCCCGAAAGAAGCGCAGGAAGATCGAGAAATCGCAGAAATGCAGCCGAAGTATGGCGAGGAGTTAGAAACGAGTGTAGCGGCGACTGAAGAGAAGCAAAAAGCAGTGCGATCGCAACCGCTGGATTTGCCCGATGCTGCTACTGTGCTGGTGATTGACGACGATCCAGACGCGCGGGATTTGATGACTCGCTGCTTGTCGAAACAGGGATTTCGGGTGCGATCGTCGGCTAGCGGTCAAGGGGGGCTTTTGTTGGCTAAGGAGTTGCTGCCCGACGCGATTATTCTGGACGTGATGATGCCAAGTATGGACGGCTGGGCGGTGCTGTCGGCATTGAAAGCCGATCGAGATTTGGTTGATATTCCAGTGATTATGATAACTTTTTTGGACGACCAAAATCAGGGTTTGGAATTGGGAGCGGCGGAGTATGTGAGGAAGCCTGTGGATTACAAGCGCTTTGCTGCTTTATTGAGCAAATATCAGGGTATCGAGAAGTAGTTAGTTGACTGTTAGCAGTGGTTATTAGTTATTAGTTATTAGTTATTAGTTATTGGTAGCAGATGACAACTAACAACTAACAACTAACAACTGACTAATTAATCTAAGAAGCCCATTAATGCCGAGCTATCGTCAATTTCGTTTGAGGCAATTGGTCGATTTCCTCCCATTGTGGAGTAAACTTCATCAATGTGAAGAGTGCTGATGCCAATAGGGCGGGCACCGGACATACTGAACATTTCACTGACTTGCATGGCGCTGGAACCGATCGGGCGATTGCCGATGGTAGCAACCACTTCAAAGTCGCTGGATTCGACTGGGCGATTGCCTACAATGCCGTAGGTTTCGCTGAGGTGCAGGGTGCTAATGCCGATCGGGCGATTCCCCGACATCGAGACGGTCTCGCTGATGGTAAAATCGTCTGGGCCGACAGGGCGGTTGTCATGCATGAGTTGCGGCCGATAAAGTTGAATTCCTGTTGCTTTGGCATCCGTGGGTTCTGTCGGTTGGCTTTTGGAACTGCCTTTACCGCGACGGGCGATCGCAT
This sequence comes from Microcoleus sp. B6-A1, assembly GCF_036705085.1. Lineage (NCBI taxonomy): Bacteria > Bacillati > Cyanobacteriota > Cyanophyceae > Oscillatoriales > Microcoleaceae > Microcoleus > Microcoleus sp. B6-A1. Next base: position 51,573 of record NZ_JAUBTU010000041.1, on the reverse strand, counting down.
TGCCTTTATTTTTGGGGGTGAGACTCATAATTATTTTCCTCGCTTATTGCTGTTGACTGCTGGGTTCGGACAACTGCTTTGGTGGGCTTTCTGCTTTCTATTTCGGCCGATGATTAAAATAATATTACAAAGTTTAACTATTTTCTGAACGAAATTGCAGAATCTCTGCATTTTTGTTAAGATTTATGGGTAATAGCTACATTTTCCTATGGTAACTGCGGCAGCATCTTTTCAATTGCAAGCGCCCTTCCAGCCCACAGGCGACCAACCGCTAGCGATCAAGCAACTTGTCAAAGGCATCGAAGCGGGCGATCGATTTCAAACCTTACTCGGTGCCACAGGTACGGGTAAAACCTTCTCCATTGCCTCGGTGATTGAAAAAGTCGGCAGACCCACCTTAGTCCTAGCACACAACAAAACCCTAGCAGCTCAACTGTGCAACGAACTGCGAAATTTTTTCCCGAACAATGCAGTCGAATACTTTGTCAGTTATTACGACTACTACCAACCTGAAGCATACATCGCAGTCACCGATACTTTTATTGAGAAGACGGCAGCAATTAACGACGAGATCGATATGTTGCGACACTCAGCCACGCGATCGCTCTTTGAACGTCGTGACGTAATTGTAGTTGCTTCAATTAGCTGCATCTACGGTTTAGGAATGCCCGCAGAATACCTGAAAGCGGCTATTCCTTTGCGAGTAGGAATGGAAGTCAACCAGCGGCAAGTTTTGCGCGATTTAGTCAACGTTCAATACAGCCGCAACGATATAGATTTAGGCAGAGGCAAATTTCGCGTTAAAGGCGATGTTTTGGAAATCGGCCCTGCTTACGAAGATAGAATTATTCGCGTTGAATTCTTCGGCGACGAAATCGATGCCATTCGCTACGTTGACCCCGTAACAGGTAAAATCCTGCAAAGTTCAACGGCTTTAAATATCTATCCAGCGCGCCACTTTGTCACGGCGGAAGATAAATTAGAGGCAGCTTGCCAAGGAATAGAACTCGAATTAGAAGACCGACTGGCAGAATTTGAAAAAGAGGGTAAACTATTAGAAGCTCAGCGGTTGGAACAGCGCACTCGCTACGATTTGGAAATGCTGCGCGAGGTAGGTTACTGCAACGGAGTCGAGAATTATTCGAGGCATTTAGCAGGGAGAAATGCCGGGGAACCGCCGGAATGTTTGATTGATTATTTCCCGAAAGATTGGATGTTGGTGATAGATGAATCTCACGTCACAGTGCCGCAAATTCGGGGGATGTACAACGGCGACCAAGCACGGAAAAAAGTATTGATAGAACACGGTTTTCGCTTGCCCAGCGCTGCCGATAACCGCCCTTTAAAAGCAGAGGAATTCTGGGCAAAAGAGAATCAGTGCATCTTTGTTTCTGCTACGCCTGGGGATTGGGAAATGGAGATATCGGAAGGCAGAGTAGCAGAGCAAGTAATTCGCCCTACCGGAGTAATAGATCCGACTATTTTCGTGCGCCCGACGGAAGGACAAATTGATGATTTGTTGGGGGAAATTAAGGAGAGAGTAAGTCGGGACGAGCGAGTTTTGGTGACGACTTTAACGAAGCGGATGGCGGAAGATTTAACCGAATATTTGCAGGAAAGGGGAATTAGAGTGCGGTATTTGCACTCGGAAATTCAGTCGATTCAACGCATCGAAATTATCCAAGATTTGCAGGATGGTAAGTTTGATGTATTGATTGGTGTTAACTTGCTGCGGGAAGGTTTGGATTTGCCGGAAGTTTCGCTGGTGGTAATTTTGGATGCGGATAAAGAGGGGTTTTTGCGATCGGGACGTTCGTTGATTCAAACGATTGGAAGGGCGGCGCGGCACGTTCAGGGACAGGCTATTCTGTACGCGGATAATTTGACGGATAGTATGGTTAAGGCGATCGATGAAACGGATCGACGCCGGGGGATTCAGCTAGCGTACAATAAGATGCACGGGATTACGCCGCAGCCGATCGCGAAAAAGCGATCGAGTAATGCGATTTTGGCATTTTTGGATGTGTCGCGCAAGCTGAATTCTCAGCAGTTGGAGGAGGTTTACGAACAGGTAAACGAGTTATCTTTGGATGAGATTCCTCAGTTAATCGGGCGGTTGGAAGCGCAGATGAAGGCGGCGGCTAAGAAGTTGGAGTTTGAGGAGGCGGGTAAATTGCGCGATCGGATTAAGCATTTGCGGGATAAGCTATTGGGACATTAAGGAAGAGTGGGAGGATATGATGTTCGATCGCATTACCTTCGATCCAAAAATTATGGGAGGAAGAGCTTGCATTCGAGGAATGCGAATTACTGTTTCTTTGGTAGTGAGTTTAGTAGCAAATGGGATGAGTGTAGAGGAAATTTTGGCAGCTTATCCTTATTTGGAAGCTGAGGATATTAAAGCTAGTCTCCAGTATGCGGCATTTTTGACGAACGAGCAAATTCGTCCATTTAGCGGGACTCCAGCATGAAATTCTTGGCAGACATGGGTGTGTCTCCTGTAACGGTGCTTGCACTGCGCCAGCAGGGATATAATGCTGTACACTTAAATGAGCAAGGATTGGAGCGTTTGCCCGATTCTGAGATCCTGGAAAAAGCACGCCAAGAGCAACGAATTGTTTTAACTTTTGACCTGGATTTTGGCGAGCTTTTGGCTATCAGTTCTCAATCTCTTCCAAGTGTAATTATTTTTAGACTGCAAACCACTATTCCAGTGTTTGTTAGTGCTAGATTGCTGGCTGTTTTGTCAGAGTGCGGTGAAGATTTGGAAACAGGTGCGATTGTGACAGTGGAAGATAATCGTTATCGAGTACGGCGACTTCCTATTTAGAGTAGGAAAGTGCGATCGTATTCAGCATTTGTGCAATAAACGGTTGGGAGACAGCAATGAGCAAGTTTAAATTATTCGATGCAGTTAATTTAACCGAAGCAGTCGCCCTCGCTGATGGCGAGATTGCACCGCGAGAAACAGCCGGAGCAATTGTTGAGGTTTTCAAGAATGGTGAAGCTTATTTAGTAGAATTGTTTGGCGGATGGGTGAAAGCGGAAGTTGGCGGGGATTTTGTTCCTGAAACTCAGGATGAACCGGGCGCATTTATAGAAACGATTGGTGTTGAAACAGTTTATCCGCATCAGTTGCAATTATAAGACTTACGCATGAGGTTCAGAAACCGGGTTTTTTACGAAAATACTTCGCTGTAGCCCACAGATTCGCTAAAAACCCGGTTTCTTTGGGCCCAGCAAGTTTGCCGAATTTTTGCAGGAAAAACAGCAAAAAGTGCGTGAAGCGAAGCTATCCCGTAGGGAATCGTATTAAGCATCTGCGCGATAAACGTTTAGGTAATGAAGGGATAATTCAAAAGCCAAACATCGCTTTTAGTCCATTTGCGATCGGCTGATACTCTTCTGCGGTTAAACTGCCAAGATAGCGCAATACTCGCCGGATATCTACAGCGCGTACTTGATCCAGCAATACTATCGAGTCGGCCGTTAGATTTCCCATTCCTGCCTGAAGACTTGGGTATAAAATTGGATTTTGTGTAGTCCAATCTCCTGATTGTCTGGTAATCGGCACAACAATCACAAGCTCAAAACGGATCGTACCTGTGTTGCTTGACCTCCCCACTACTACAGCAGGGCGTATTCCTTGCTGTTCGTGCAGTGCAGGCGTTTGAGGAGGGAAATCAACCAGTAAAATATCGCGGATGGTGAATCTATTAGCCACGCTTATTGCTATACCCTTTCGTCTTCAAGAATAACAGCACCTACTCCCGGTATATAGCGCACGGGTTGACCAAGTTTCATCGGGTCTACATCTCCCCAATCATAGGGAGGAATTTCATTATCGACGAGGTAAAGTTGACGCCAAGACGATTTTGCCAATGCTTCCTCGGAAATGTCAGGAAAAAATATTAGCACTTCTGCGATGCTAACTGGAAAACCATTGAGTTTGCTCAAGCCATCTATAATGGCGGCGAGGACGGATAAGTCTAAATGGTTGAGCTTTTCTGCTTTTTCGATCAGTTGGTATACGGTTTCAGGATTGAGTGTTTCGCCCACAGCTTCGACTAAGTTTTCGGGGGTGAAACCTCGACATTTCAAGTATTCGGCTAGTTGTAAGCGAATTGTACTCATGGGTTTAGTTGAGAAAGATTCTAGGGTGAAGTGCGATCGCCTTTTTCCATTATCCTATTTTATGAATGGGAAGGGCGATCGAGGTTTCTATGAGATTCCTAGTCTATCCGTAACATATTCGCGATCGTGACATTGCGCAGTTTGATGAACCATCGTTTTCGCAGTAATTTGGCTGACAATCAAGTTTGCGATTCAAGTCATCTATTACCTGTTGCTGGTCTTTAATAGTTTCATCCTGTGCTTCCTTTTCCTCAAGCACACTGCGGTGCGACTCCGCCAAAGCGCGGTGCGACTCCGCCAAAGCGCAGTACAACTTCGCCAAAGCGCGGTTCGATTCCGCCAAAACAGAGAGGGTTTTCTGAGTCCGCCGAAGGTTGGTGTACAACGACTCGCATTGTGAAGTATAATTGTGGGACATATATTTCCATAGTTAGGTGAACTTGTGGTGGTCTGAAGTTGAGATGTCAACCACCGGGAGTTGTCTAGCTAAAGCAAGGCCTCTGTCTGAATCGTTACTTCAGGCGGGGCTTTTCCGTATCACACAGGATTCGGTATTGCCAAAAATCCAAGACTTTAGAGCAAAGATTTTCAAATTTCAAAGTTCAGGAGTCAAGGATTCAGTATTACGACAAATACAAGACATTAAAGGGTTATCGTTCTTACACTTGGGGTGAGGACTATTTCTTCTGTCTTGCACTCTCCCACTCTACACTAATAAACTTACATTGGCAACCCCAAAATAGGAAAATTTAGGATAATATTTAAAGGTTATAATCTCTCAATATATCCCGGTTGGCCAAGATAATATGAGAGATTAGAATGTGTATATGTGACTATCAAAAGCTTGATAATTAAATAATTCAGCCTAGCTGACTATTGTGAAAAAGGCTCAGAGCGATATTTGAAATATCCAATATTATAATTAATGTACTTACCCGGATACTTAGGTATTAATGGCTTAGCATTTAACTAATCCCGATCTTTTAACCACTGTCCTCGATCTTTGTCATAACTGACCAAACATTCCCAGGGATAGCAGCAATTGGCTGGGGCTTGGGGCGAAGGCGATCCAATCGGGAAAATTCCCAGCAATGGGATTTTTGACTTGAAAAATTGTTGAGTTTGGGATGCTATGGCCTCGATCGCCCCTCTCTCCCATTTCCTCTGCGTCAAGAACGATCGCCCAAAACATCCTCTTTCATTGTGGTACGGGCGAGACGCCCGTACATGATTTGTGGTACGGGCGTCTCGCCCGTACATCATCTGCGGTTGAAATATTCATTGACAACAAAAAGTGCGATCGCCAATCCCAGCGCTGGGATTAGATTTTAAACAAGGTTAAAATATTCATTAACCACAAAAAGGTCGATCGCCCAAAACACCACCAAAACCAACTACTTACTCAATACCACAGCATCCGTACTGCTAGCAAAAGCCGGACGAATAAATTCCTCCTTCTCTTCCAGCGTGATGTAACCTTTATCTACAGCTAGCTGCATCACTTCCTCAAGAAAACCTCTCAGCACATCTAATACTTGAGTGCGATCGCATTCAAAAACCTTTTCCCAACCAGAAGTTTCAAACTTCCTCAAATAGGAGTTACGCATGAGAACTCAGAAACCGGGTTTTTTGCGAGAAAACTTCGTTAGAGCCCGCAGATGCAGTAAAAAACCCGGTTTCTTTGGCGGAGTGCGTAAGTTCTGTTTATGTAATTTTCGCATATTAAAGTAGTAAGTTGGGCGAAGTGAAACGTAGGGTTCGTTAGCTCAACCCAACCTACTAATAAACTTACGGTGTCGGATTCGGATACTTAGCGTGCACCGCATTGATTTCCGCTATGATATCCTTATCCAAATTCACCTCCAAACTACCGATATTTTCCTCCAACTGTTCGAGGCTGGTTGCACCGATAATTGTGCTAGTTACAAACCAGCGCGATCGCACATACGCCAAAGCCATCTGCGCCGGACTTATCCCATGTTTCCCCGCAATCTCAACATACGCTTTCACCGCATCATTCAGATTAGTTTTATCGTAACGCTGACCAAATCCCGCAAATAAAGCCAACCTGGAATTTTCGGGAATTCCATTCAAGTATTTACCCGTTAACAGCCCAAACCCCAAAGGACTGTAAGCCATCAATCCCACATTCTTAAAACGGCAAGTTTCTGCTAAATTTAGGTGAAATGTCCGATTGCTCAAACTGAAAGCATTCTGAATCGAAACAACCTTCGGCAAACCGTGTTTTTCAGCCAACGTGCAAAACTCGCAAACTCCCCAAGGCGTCTCGTTACTCAAACCTAAATAGCGGATTTTGCCAGCTTTAATCAAGTCAGCAAATACCTCTAACTGTTCCAAAATCGGTACAGTTTCGTGTTCTTGGGCGATGTCGTAATCCGGCGCACCAAATAAGGGCACGTAGCGGTCTGGCCAGTGGATCTGATAGAGGTCGATGTAGTCAGTTTGCAAGCGCTTCAGGCTGTCATTCAGGGCTTTTTCGACATTTGGGCGATCGATCTGATTTTTCCCTTCCCGAATCCACTTTAAGCGAGTGCTTCTGCCCGCCACTTTAGTCGCTATAATGACTTTATCCCGCTGCTGCTTCGCCAACCACTCGCCGATATATTCCTCTGTTTTTCCCTGAGTTTCCGCCTTTCCAGGGACAGGATACATTTCCGCCGTATCGATAAAGTTGATTCCTCTATCGATCGCAAAATCGAGCTGTTGGGCCGCTTCCTCAACGGTATTCTGCTGGCCATAAGTCATCGTACCCAAACAGATTTCAGATACTGATAAATCGCTGTCGCCTAGTTTTTTGTATTCCATGAGTTTGATTGCGGGAAAAATATCTGATTCTATATTACAGAAAAACCTTGATTTAATTGAAAGCTCCAGAAAAGTGCGCGAGGCTTTCTCCTCTCTTCCTCTGCGCTCTCTGCGCCCTCTGCGGTTAAAAAAATCAAAGATATCCGAACTTAAATGTTAATATAAATAATTCGTATTCCTCTGATGTATGAGTAGTCGCCCGCCAAAAGTTCCATTTGTCAACCTCTCCCTGCAACACCAACCAATCCAATCTCAAATAACAGAAACAATTGGAAAAATTATCGAGCAAGGAGATTTTATTTTAGGCCAAGCCCTCGCCGAATTTGAAACAGCATTTGCTGCAGCTTCTGGAGTAAAATACGGCGTAGGAGTGGCTTGCGGAACAGATGCGATCGCTCTGGGACTCCAAGCTTGCGGCATTAATCCGGGCGACGAAATTATCATACCCGCTAACACTTTTATCGCCACCGCGATCGCCGTCCTCCAAGCCAAAGCTATACCTATTCTTGTAGATTGCGACCCGGAAACCGCCCTGATTGACCTCACAGCAGCCGAAACAGCAGTTACCTCAAAAACTAAAGCAATTATTCCCGTACACCTCTACGGTCAAATGGTATCGCCGGGACAGCTTTTAGATTTTGCGAACCGCCACGATTTAATCATATTTGAAGATGCCGCCCAAGCGCACTTAGCCCACAGAGAAGGATACCGCGCGGGTTCCATTGGAAAAGCAGCAGCATTCAGCTTTTATCCCAGCAAAAACCTCGGTTCTTTTGGCGACGGCGGGATGTTAATTACTAATGATGCAGAGCTCGCAGAAAAAATGCGAACTCTCCGCAATTACGGAGCACCCAGCAAATATTTGCACACAGAAATTGGCACCAATAGCCGCCTCGACAATTTGCAAGCCGCCGTGCTCAATGTTAAATTGCCTTACTTAGAAAAATGGAATCGCGATCGCGCCGCCGCCGCCCAACACTACAATAGTCTATTAGAACCCCTGAAACGCAAAGGCATTGTACCCATCGCCAACCACAGCAGCAGCGGTCACATTTATCACCTCTATGTTATCCAAATTACGGAGAAAAGCTCGCTCAACCGCAACACCCTTCAGGAAAAACTCGCCCAACACGGCATTCAAACAGGTATACACTATCCCGTACCTTGTCACCTGCAACCCGCCTACCAAAACTTAGGCAATCCGGGCGACTTCCCCCACGCAGAAACCCTGTGCCAACAAATTTTATCATTGCCAATGTATCCCGGATTGAGCAATACTCAGATCGAGCAAGTTGTTCGGGCGATCGTACTATCATTGAATTGCTAATTGTTCATAAAAGTTATGCGGAACCTGTTTCCAGCAGTAGAGTGCAGTTATAAAAGCATTTAAGTTCCGAATTAACTCACATCAGGCACCCATATCAAAAACCCGTAGGGGCGGGTTCACCAATAGCTTTAAAGGGTGCAGACAGGTTAAATAAACCCGCCCCCACCCTGCGCGAGAGTCCTTTATTGATATTGATGCCTGATGTCGGGAATTAACAAATCTTTAACTCACACTTTAAAACCCCAAAGCGTTGCGAATCCAGCGCGGCAATCTTAAAACTTCTCAAACCATGCAAATCCAGCGCAAAATTCGCATTGTTTTCAAGCGATACCTCCTGGGGGAAGGTATCACGGCGCTCCTAGTGCTGCTGTACGCCCCCTTGCTAGTACACTGGTACGACGGCTGGTTCAACAAAACCATCAGCCTCGAACACGAATATTTCAGCCACGGACTAATTGGTTTACCCTACGCAGCTTATATTGCTTGGATGAACCGAAAGTGCTGGCGCAACTTGCCCAATTCACCGCATCCTTTGGGAGGCTTTTTGCTGGTACTAGCCACGCTTTTTTATCTGAGTCGCTTGAGCGATTTAGTAAATTTATCCCTTCCCATAATGCTGGCCAGCATTTGCTTATCTTTAAAAGGAATTCCCGGCTTAAAATTGCAGGCGATGCCGCTTTTATTCGTATTTCTGGCCTCGCCAAACCACATTCCTTACCTCATAGAACCCTACGCCTTGCCCTTACAGCAATTCATTGCTGAAACATCAGGCTGGATATTAATTAAGGTTGGTATCAACGTGAGAGTGGAAGAAATTTATCTGTACGTGAACGATCGCATTGTAGAAGTTGCTCCACACTGTGCAGGCTTGAAAATGCTGTTTACCAGTCTTTACGTTAGCTTAATTCTGCTGGATTGGACGGGAGTTTGGAACTCGGGCAAAAAAAGTCTTTTGTTTTTAGTGATTACATCCATTATTAGCATCACTTCCAACATTTTTCGCAATACTTTGCTAACTTACTTTCACGGAACCGACAGAGAGGCGCTTTTTACTTGGCTGCACGCCGGATGGGGCGGAGATTTATATTCTGCTTGTATACTAGGGTTATTGGTACTTCTCCTCAACGGAATGGAAAAGTATTTCCCAAGTCAGTCTGGCAATTAATGAAACAGATGATTTCAGCACAGAAACTCCTGCGGCGGTATCAATTATCTAAAATTATGGTACTGGTGTTTTTGCTGGTATTAGTTGGGGCAGTAGCAATTCCCGGCTACGCGACGGGAAGGTGGCCTTGGACAAACCCGCCAACCCTTGCCAACCTCAAGCAATTAAGAAGTGTACGCCAAAACGGGATAAAAATTCCTGGGTGGCAGGTTATAGCCGTTCAGAATAACGTCCAAATTGGCACTCACAGATGGTTAGTTCAAGAAATTAAAAAGGATAAAACAATTGCCATTTTATTGCTGTTGCCTCAAAATTACCCCAAAAACCAGCCCCAAGTAGAATGGCTAGATATCGATGGATTTCACCGATGGCAAACCGATTCTCATCGCACTTTGAGGTTTACAGTTAAATTAGCACCAATACCCGGCCAGCCACCGCCTACTGTCGAGGCGAGGTTTTTCCGAAGCTGGACTCGCCAACAAACTTTTGCTGTCGTGCAGTGGTACGCTTGGCCTAACGGGGGTTCTCCAACAACCAGTCGCTGGTTTTGGGAAGACAGCATTGCTAGACTCTCGAACCGCCGCGCCTCTTGGGTTGCTATCAGTATCATCCTTCCCATTCAACCCCAGGGCGACATTAAGATAGCTCAACCATTGCTGGAATCTCTTGCCGAAAGTGTCCAGGCTAAATTAATTACAGAAACTTTTCGGTTTTAGTAAGCAGGTAGGTGCAAATAAATCAGCCTAGGGCGTGGGCGAGTTTTGCCAAAATCTACTGCTTCCTAGTCAATATTCTAGTTCAACCCGCACGAAAATATCTTATTGTTTTTTGTCGTCGCTATATTTAGATGAAACTTACAAATCAGGTCATTATTCAAAATATTACTTTTTTAAATCCTCTGAAAATGCGGCAAAAATCCACTATTAAAAATCGCCTCGCTTTTTACTTGGCAGGCCTGCATTCCACTGTTTGGACTCTATCTTTTGCTGCTGTATTCTGGGGTTTTAATAGCAAAAATTTTTCGGAAACGGCTTTAGCTCAATCTGTTGTTCCCAGAGACGAGCGACTCGTGGCGCCACCGCCACCGCCTGTACCGCCACCGCCGCCTGCCAATTTCAACCGGGATATTAACCCAGCTTTTCGGAATCGGCCCTACCGCCTGGGGCCGGGAGACCAGATTTCTGTTCAAGTTCAGCGCTTCCCTGAGCTAGGTTTTACAGGTGCAATCAGCCCTGAAGGGGTAATTGTACTGCCGCTAATCGGAACAGTAAATGTGCGCGGTCTTACTGTCGAAGAATCACAGCAGCGCCTCCGGGAGCGTTTTGGCCAATTTATCAAAAATCCTCAAGTCTCGGCTGCTTTGCTGGTTCAGCGCCCCGTAGTGGTGACGGTGACGGGGGAGGTGGCGAGACCGGGTTTTTATCCGCTGCAAACCCCCCAGCTTCCTGCGGCTCTGGCTGCTGCTGCTGGGACTACTCCTACGGCCCAACTGCGGGCGGTGCGGGTGCGGCGGACTCTGCCGTCCGGTGCAGTGGCGGAGCAAGTTGTTGATATTTTGACACCGCTGCAAACTGGTATTGCTCCACCGGATTTGCGTTTGGAAGATGGAGATGCGATCGTCGTACCGTATAAACAGGTTACGCCCGATCGTAAATCCGATCAAGATTTAGCATCCAGGTACAGCCTCGCTGCTGCTGCTGTCCCCGTCCAAATCACTGTCACCGGAGAAGTCAGCAAACCGGGTTTTTACACGCTTCCGGCGGGTTCTGGTCGTATTTCGGCTGCTTTGGTGACTGCGGGGGGAGTCACGGGAAAAGCCGATTTGCGGGAGGTGCGAGTGCGGCGGACGCTGATGGACGGCTCCTCGGTGGAGGAACCAATCGACCTCTACACTCCCCTAGCAAACGGTAACGATTTGTTCGATTTTCCTTTGGCATCGGGAGATGTGATTGTCATCCCGGAATTGGAAGCTAGTACCAAAAACCTAGACTACGACAAAGCTCTGGTTTCGCGGTCTACTTTGATTAAGCCCAGGATCTACGTTCGAGTTTTGAGTTACGCTAGTGGTGGTTTGACCTCGTTCTACGTTGAAAATGGCAGCAGGTTTTTGGATGCTCTCAACAACTTGCCTGTTAATCTTGCTGACTTGCGGAAAATAGCGCTGATTCGGTTCGACGAAAAGCAAGGTAGAACAATCAACCGTTCGATAGATGCTAAAGCTGCTTTGGAGGGCAATGTTTCTCAGAACCCGATGCTCGAAGATAATGATGTGATTGTTATTGGTAGGAATTTGGTAGAGCGCATTGGTTATGTAATCAATACTTTTACTCGACCATTTCGCGATACTTTGGGATTTATTCTGTTCTTTGAGCAGTTGAGAAATGGGGTAACAGATTTGTTCGGCCCGTCACGTAATGATAGGTAGTCATACCATTTTAGATTTTCGATTTTCGATTTTCGATTTGTGATTGGGAATTACTTATTCTATAATACTTGGCAACACGGGCGTACAGTTGTATAGCAATCCTTGCAGGAGCCGTAAACTTTTTACCCCACCCCAACCATCCCCTTATCAAGGGGAGAAAGTAAGAAATTCACAAATGAGGCGAGGATTGCTATATGGTTTTTTGTTAACTGGTATCAGTAGTTATCGGTCATTAATTAGGATTTATCGTTAGAAAATCTTCAAGTCTAAAATCTAAAATCTAAAATCTAAAATCTAAAATCGTCATGACTTTATCCGTTGTCAAACGTTATTTAATTGCTTTCGACCAATACAAGTGGGTGGGACTGGCTACTCTCGCGGTGACTGTGGGCGTGTCGGGAGTAGTAGCCCTGCAGCCAAAGCCTGCGCCAGTTTACGTTGCAATAGGTACGCTGGCCTACGACAGACCGAGCGTGATTTTTTCATCTACTACTACTAAAATTCAACAGGAAGGACAAGAAATAACTAAAGATATGCTGCTGGATACAAGGGTGGTTGAACCAGCAGCAGAAAAACTCATCAAACCCGAACAAAAATCAAACAAAGAAGAAGCGGCAGAAAAAGTACAAGCTTTGGCTAAAAAGCTGGCAAAAGATGTTCAAGTAAAGATGCCCAGTAAGAATAATGACCCCAGCGCTTTGATTCAAATATTGTACAAAAATGGCGATCGTAAACAAGCAGAAGCGGTAGTAAAGACGCTGATGTACGAAATGGTGGAACACAGCAAAAGTATTAATACTTCTAGACTGCGAGAAACGATCGCCCAAATTAACCAGCGTTTGCCAAAAGTAACTCAGGAACTCAGAGAGACGGAAGCAAAACTTGAAGCCTACGAAAAACGAGAAGGAACTTCAATTTTAGCAGCTCAGAGCGGTGCTTTGCCACTAGCGATTACCAGCATCCAACAGCAGCAGCGGCAACTCCGCGTGCAGTTGGGAGGAATTGAAGCTCAAATTAATAGTTTGCAGGATCGCTTGGGATTGAATGTGGAGCAAGCTTACGTCGCTCAAGCACTCTCTGCCGATCCAATTATTGCCCAACTGCGAGTGCAATTGTTTTCGATCGAATCTCAGCTCAAAATTCTCCGCAGCGACTTGCAGGAGGAACACCCGAAAATTGTAGAATTGCTCAAACAAAAACTTGCTTTTGAGCAGCAGTTGCAGCAGCGCCAGTCTGAGGTACTCGGCGGTAACGGGGTGGCTGCTCCGCTCAGAAGTGCCGATCGAATTCGGGTAGACTCTTCTTTAGATCCGGCCAGACAGCAGTTAGCTCAAACTTTGATTGCTTTGCAAACGCAGCGGGATACGGCGCAACAGCAACTCCAAGGAATCGAGAAAACTGAACAAGAATTGCGTCGGGAACACGCGACAATCCCCAATAAGCAGTTAGAACAAGCGCGGTTAGCCCAGCAAGTGGCTTTCAAAAAAGCTCTCTACGACAAGATGCTGTCGGCTTTGGTAGATGCTGAGGCGGCGGTAGCTGAGACAACGGGGAGTTTGAGAATCGCCCAATGGCCGCAAACTGATGACGTTGAGTCAAACAAGAGAGGTTTGCCCGTGATGCTGGCGGTGGGCGGATTTGTGGGATTGCTGCTGGGCGGGGGATTGATATTTTTGTTGGGGATGCTCAACGGCAAGTTTTATAGTTGGGAAGAAGTGCGGGCGGCATTGGTGGAAAAAGAAGTGCCGATACTGGGAGTTTTGCCTGAAGTGACGGTATTTGATTCCTACGGCGATGAAATAATGCCGCTCGCCTTGGAGGCAAATTCTCCCTATTTGGAATTTTACGAGCGGTTGCGTACTAATTTGCGCCGGATCGGGAACAAACCGGTGAAGGTGGTGTTGCTGACTTCGGCTGCGCCTTTGGAGGGGAAAAGTTTTAGTGCTTACAATTTGGCAATTGCATCGGCTCGATCGGGTAAACGGACTTTGCTAATTGAAGCAGATTTGCGATCGCCTTCTAACGTTGAATCTTTGAAAATTGCTGCTGATCCTTTGGCGACTGTGGAACCTTTGCACTATTACGGCAATATTAGCGAGTGCGTTCTTTTGGTTCCAGAGGTAGAGAACCTATACGTTGTGCCGAGTCCCGGCTTTTTGCGGCAAGCCTCCGCCGTACTAGAATCCAGCGAAATGCGGAGATTGTTTGAGGATGTTCGCAACCGCTTTGATTTTGTGGTTGTGGATTCTCCGGCTTTGAGCGAGTGCAACGACGCGCTGACGCTGGAACCGTACACGGATGGTATGATTTTGGTGGCGCGGCCTGGTTACACTTTGTCTAGTATGTTGTCTGAGGCTGCCGATCAGTTGCAGGAATCTGAGGAGGACGAGTCGCATAAATCTGGGCTGCGGCTGTTGGGAGCGATTATTAACGGTGCTGATATTCCGGTGAAGTTCCGCAATGATATTGATATTGATGAATTGGAGTTGCCTTTGAGTGCGATCGGCGATCGGGCGATCGAAGTGCGATCGAGGCAATTACCGCAGCACTCAAAGCCTAAAAACAAGGCTATTAATAGTAAATTGAGATAATTTATTTGGCTTGATTCTTGTAACTCAATCCTCAACGAAATATGAATATATTGTAGGCGGCGACATAAGCAGCTTAAGCTTAAAGCACCGTTAATAGCCAGTCGATTCTAGATTGTAGATTGTAGATTTTAGATTTAAAAATTGACTCCACAGATGAATCTGGGAGCTGGAACTTCGGTCTAAAATTTTTCGCTTGTCAACAGTCAACAGTCAACAGTCAACAGTCCACAGTCATTACTTGAAAATGTGTCATCGCACTATTGATTGGATTCCGGGCGTTTGGAGTGTTTTTTCTGGATAAACTGTTCCAAATCGGCGATCGCATCTTCAAAATCCGACAAATTAATTTTCGCAGGTCTAGTCTTCTTCGGCAAACTCGAAGACTGACTCGAAGACTTCGCCGGAGGCGGTGGAGATTTAGGTTGTGCAACTTGAGTGCTGTTCGATTCTATAGAATCGAACAATTCATCCAGGGACTCAAAAAATGATTGAGCCGAGGCCCGGCGTAAATCTTTCTGGTCATCGTCATCCGTCATAAGCCACTCCATAGGGTCTAAAATTTGCCAACAAACTCTGTCCGCCCCGGCGCGTGCAGATATTAGACATGAAAACCGACTAAAACAAGCAGGAGGACAGAATTTAACCGGGCGATGGGAATGCCTGTGGCTGAACTTGCTGCCCCATATAAAACCTGCTGCGGGCATTGTCAGCCTTCAAACTATATTTAACTCTACACCCGCCTACTGAGTGATTTGAGACTTGGTGCAGACCCAGCTCAAAATCATCGACCCTGAAAAAATCTCAGTTACGGCTCTTTCGTTGTCTAATTAACCCTAGTCTAGTCGAGAATAAGGAGACAGGACTTATGCAACTATTACCGCTGTTCAAGGGTTGCGATGGCAACGCGCCACCCCGAAAGGACCCAGAGACGGTGTTTTTTGCTTGAGTCCTAAGATTTCAAAGGCATTAGGAGATTTTAAGGTGACTCAGGGATTTGATTACGATTTAGCAATTATCGGCGCTGGCGTGGGCGGACACGGCGCGGCCATACACGCGGTTAGCTGCGGGCTGAAAGTGGCAATTATCGAAGCGGGCGATATGGGGGGGACTTGCGTCAACCGCGGCTGCATTCCCTCTAAGGCGCTGTTGGCAGCTTCCGGGCGAGTGCGAGATTTGCGGAATGCCCACCACCTGAAGACTTTGGGCATTCAGTTGGGGAGTGTGGATTTCGATCGCGGGGCGATCGCCAATCACGCTAATACTATTGTTAGCAAACTTCGTGGCGACTTGACCAACAGCCTCAAACGTTTGAACGTCGATGTCATCCAAGGTTGGGGCAAAATTGCCAGTGCTCAAAAAATTACCGTCGAAACCGATAAAGGCGAGAAAACTATTACCGCCAAGGATATTATTCTCGCTCCCGGTTCGGTTCCCTTCGTCCCCCCTGGGATAGAAATTGATGGCAAAACTGTATTTACCAGCGATGATGCTGTCAGGTTGGAATCCCTCCCGAAGTGGATTGCAATTATTGGCAGCGGTTATATCGGTTTGGAGTTTTCGGATATTTACACAGCCCTGGGCTGCGAAATTACGATGATTGAAGCTCTAGATCAGTTGATGCCGACTTTTGACCCGGATATTGCTAAGTTGGCAGAACGAGTGTTAATTGCACCCCGCGATATTGAAACAAAAGTTGGGTTGTTGGCTAAGAAGATTATTCCTGGTTCGCCGGTCATTATTGAATTAGCTGATTTCAAAACTAAGGAAGTTGTGGAAGTTTTGGAAGTTGATGCTTGTTTGGTAGCAACTGGTCGGGTTCCGGTGAGCAAGAATTTGGGGTTAGAAACTGTTGGCGTGGAAACGATGCGCGGTTATATCCCAGTTAACGATAAGATGCAGGTTTTGGCGGGGGGAGAACCGGTGCAAAATTTGTGGGCGATCGGCGATGTTAATGGCAAGATGATGTTAGCGCATTCTGCGTCTGCTCAGGGAATTGCTGCGGTGGAAAATATTTGCGGGCGAGCTCGCGAAGTTGACTATTTGAGTATCCCGGCGGCGGCGTTTACTCACCCGGAAATTAGCTATGTGGGGATGACTGAACCTGCGGCGAAGGAGTTAGGAAAAACTGAAGGGTTTGAGGTCGGTTCTGTCAAGAGTTATTTTAAGGGAAATTCTAAGGCTATTGCGGAGGGTGAAACCGACGGTATGGCTAAGGTGATTTACCGGAAAGATACTGGGGAGTTGTTGGGAGTTCACATTTTCGGTTTGCACGCTTCGGATTTGATTCAGGAAGCGGCAAATGCGATCGCCCAGCGCGATTCTGTGAACACTTTAGCATTCCGAGTTCACACTCACCCGACGCTTTCGGAAGTGTTGGATGAGGCGTTTAAACGGGCGGCTGGAGCGGGTAGTCATTAATTTGTAGGGGCTGTTTTCTTGTTTTATCTCCCCGACTTGTTGAATAAGTCGGGGATTTCGGTATTCTGTTTTAGGGCGGTGGTAGAGCAAGTTAAAGGAGATAAAAGTGCTCGCAATTGCATCTTTTAGCATTCTCCAGAACAGGCAAGATGCCTGTTCCACAAAGAGTAAGTTTTTTGTGGGTGGGCATCCGGCGCGCCCGTCAAAGGCTTATGGAGATGGGAACCGTAGAGTACCATTTGGGTGAGGCGATCGCCGTAGAGTTACTCGAAGTGCGATCGAAGTTGCATCAGTATGTTTTTAAGTTTATCGTTAATGCTCATATTTGTTATAAATGATGGGAGGGCGATCGCACTTTAGGCAGAATGCTCAAAATATGGCTAAATCTTAGCAACAACAAAAGGAGATTCGATATCAATCAGCCAGTTTTCATCAATCACTTTGAAGTTGGCATCTAAAATCAGAGTCACTTCGCCAATTTCATCATCGCCATCGCTAACCAAGTTATTTTCGCTATCAGATAAATCGGCTTTGAGTAAAAATTTAAGCTTAATCCAGTGAGAAGTGGGATGGTTGTTGATGATATTTGTGCCGATCGATCGCCCGATCAACTCAGCACAGATTGGATGAATGAAAGCTATCTCTTCATAAAACTTATTACTATCCCAATAACCGCGTATTTTGTAATTACAGGATTCTAAATGTTGGGTTGCGAGGAGACTTATATGAATAGGTTCTAAGATTTTAGCAAGTTCATCCCAATTATTGGGTAGAGATTCCATTGGGTTGTGTGCGATCGGGATTCTTTGATTATACCAAAGAGCAATCGCACTTCAATCCCTTTTAGCTCTTTTCAGCATTTCGTTTTCCATAAATTCTCTGATTGTGAGGCTGGGACGACCAGGTTACATGACTTGCCTATAATTTAATCTCTCTTGCCTTTCGGCTTTATTTATGGAATCATTTTCTGTCCACAATGGTTCTGGCTGTAAGTCGGGAATCTTATCAAACCGCCTAAAAACTGATTCGTCACCTGTAATTTCATAAATTATTTTAGCTATCACTTTGCAGCAACTTTCAGGATAAAGAAATACCTGTCTTTCGCTAAAACGAATTACATACCAGTCACGCTTTTGAAAAAAGTAGTTACGGTTATCGTCTTGACCTATACAATGAGTTGGTATCAACGGATAATTCCTAGGATATTGGCGTGGGGTGTATGGTTCATCTATTTCAATATCTATTGAAAACCAGTTGTTTTCAGGATCAACATAGGCAAAATCTGGTGTGTAAGACACTACCATTTTTAAGATGAATATTTTATCATCACCAAAATAGTTTCTGAGCAGGTTAGGAAATCGACAATTATCAGGGAATTCTGTGAATCCTCTTCTGTCTTCTGCTGGTTCTATGTCAAACTTTTGGGGTTTAAGTGATGAAAATTCTTTTTTGCAAGATTCCATCCTCCAATCACTGACTTTTTGGGGATTTCGTAAGTTTTCAACTTCCTGTTGGTAGATTCTTTCTAAGTCTTGCTTTTGACGTTCCCCTTCAGCAAGCAACTTCTTATGTTTAATTTTTTCTTGATGTATGGATTGTTCCCAGTCTTTAATAATTTTAGGATAACTCTTTCGTTTTTCCTGGTAAGCTGCTAGTTCTTCCCGATATTGGCTAAGTCTGATAGGATAGCTTTCAACCTGGGTATAACCAAACCCAAACACTCCTAATGTTAACATTATAAAAAAAGTCCATCCGGCTCCCATGCTATTACTAGCACTACCAACTAAGGCACTGATTATAGATACTCCTAGTTCAGAAAGAAATAATGGAATTAATTTTATCCTGACAGGAGGTGATTCAATAAAAACTTCTGGTTCTTCTGGCTTAGGTAGTAGTTGAAGTATTGGCGGAGGAAAAACTTTAGGTGGTTCTGGTACTGGAGGTAAGCTTGCCAAAGCTTTCTCAATAGAAAGTGGATACAAAATCACTGGGTAAGTATTCATAAATGTTAGAAATTTAACTAAATTAGAGCGATAGCAATCATCTGTATAAAGATTATTTTTGTTGAAATAATCTGTATCCCAGTCGAATAAGGTAGGCTAATATCGAGAATAAGCCAGCTTTTAAGGACATATAAACGTTCAATTAAGTATTAAAAGTGATGGTTATTCTTGATTGCTATCATTTGTAGGGTTTTTACCTTTAACTTTAGAACAATAGAAGATCCAGCCACCACTACTAGCGATAGCTAGAAACATAAATAGCACATCTAACTTTTCTATTAAATTGTCGTTTTGCTCGTAAGCATACATTTGAGCATTTATATTGTTTGCCCATTGCTGCCGATTTGACTCAAGCTGTCGCTGGTAAATCATATCTTTTTCCAAAGAATGATCGAACGGGTTGTACCCTGATGGGGGACGCAACTGCTCCTGAGAATTGAAGTTTATAGGAGGAAGGTTTAGCTGCGCCCTAACATATCCTCTGATGTTAATAACGAGAAAAACAATAGTAATTACTCCCGAAATTACTTTGATTTTAGGGGTGGTTGTTTTTTTTACCATGTTAGCTTTTTACTTCTATTTTCTAAGGAGAAACTTCTCCAAACCTTGACTGTAAATGAAAAATAATTAGAACTAATAGCGAAGGTTTAAGTAGACAGGATTTACCGCCTTAGCTATTACTACCTATTGACAACCCTATAGGTGTTGCTTATGGTTTTTTAAGAGCAGCGCTTATAATACCTCCTACTATTCCTATTCCCATCAAGAATAACCCGCTATTTTGACGTTCTTGATTATTATTAGCTGTTATATATTGACCCGCACCCTTGCCACCAATTCGATTCCAGCCAGCTTTCGATGGCTTGACGTTACACAACAACACCATACCAATCGTTACTGGTAGGCAAAGCCCCAAAATTAATAGCCTTACTTTCATGTTATTTATGTTGAAATAAACTTAATGAATGCCTAATTTAAATATTATTTAAACGTAACTTTTCCGTTTTGTACAGTCGGGAAAAGTCGGAACAAGTAGGGAATTTTAATTTTCTTTTAGCTTATTAAGTCGGATAAAGCCGGATAAAGTAGGTCAGGCTAGAAAAAGTCGGATAAAGTAGGACATAATAGGTAAAACTCCTACACCACCGACCTATGGACGTTCAAGAAATATTAAAAATTGCAGACGACCTAGTTTTTGTCAATACGGGAAAACACTTAGACAATCTGCAAGAGGTGATACTGCGGGGAACTTTACAAGGTCAGAAATACTCAAAAATAGCAGATCAATTTCACTGTAGTGAAGGTCACATTAAAGATATTGCCTCTGAATTATGGAAGCTACTATCAGAAGTATTAGGCGAAGAAGTCAATAAATCCAATTTTAGAGTCAGATTGGAGCAAGTAAAATTCTCAAATGTGTGGAACTTCAATAAAAAAGATTTTGTACACATTGGTAACGTCAACTTCTGTGAAAATAATTCACATTCCCCAAAATTACCCAACTCACCAATTGATGAAGAACCTCTAAACAAAGGCAACACTGAACCAAACTTGCGTCAATTCTTAGCTGAAATGCCTAAGTCTGGCATTTTCTACGATCGCACATCCGAACTCACCACCCTCAAACAGTGGATTTTACACGAAAACTGTCGCCTACTCGCCATACACGGCATAGTCGGCATTGGCAAAACCGCGATCGCCGCCCAACTTGTCCAACAAATCAAACATGAATTTGATTTCATCATCTGGCGAAGTCTCGCCACATCTCCACCCCTGTCAATACTTCAAACAAATATAATTCAATTCTTTAGTAGGGGCGGTGCCCCCGTGCCCGCCCCAAATGCCGACGGCGTGGTTGTCCCAGAGAATGGGGCAACCACGGGGGGTTTGCCCCTACTGGACTACTTGCAAAAATACCGCTGTCTGCTGATACTCGATGACGTACAAATGGTAAATAGCAGCGGACAACTCGCTGGCAATTATAAACCTGGATATGAAGATTACGGCACACTCTTCAGACAGGTAGGAGAATTATCTCACAATAGTTGTTTAATCCTGATAGGTTCCGAAAAACCCAGAGAAATCGCCGCATTAGAAGGCAAAAACCAGCCGATTCGCTCATTACAACTGAATGGTTTAGGTGCAGCAGCGGGGGAAATTATTAGAGAAAAAGGTTTAACTGAAGATGCCAAATTGTCTGAACTAATTGAACAATACAGAGGCAATCCCTTGTGGTTAAAAATAGTTGCTACAATGATTCAAGATTTGTTTAACGGCAGCCTATCGGAATTTTTGTCGGATGATACACTATTTTTAGGTGATTTAGAATCTTTACTGCATCAGCCATTTAATCGCTTATCCGAGTCGGAGAAACAGGTAATGTCATGGCTAGCGAGTGAAACCGCGCCAGTTTCAATCGCAAAAGTGCCAGAGAATCTGCAATTATCTCGATCGCAATTTTTGAAAGTGATGCAATCCTTGGGACGGCGTTCATTAATTGAAAAAATCCCGGAGGGCGATCGCACATTTTTCACCCTTTGCCCGATACTAAAAGAGTATGTCAAAACTAACTATTCCCGCCCCAACATAGAAAAAGAGGCCCGATCGCCCTTATAATATCCTTAGTATTGGGAAGCCAAAAACCATGTCACTCACACAAACCCAAGTAACCTATACTGAAGCTCAAGCCAATCTAGCTGAACTGTGCGAACAAGTCATCAGCGATCGCGATGCCATCATCATCACCCGCTCTGACGGCGAAAACGTAGCCTTAATTGCCGCTGACGAGTTGGCAAGCTTATTGGAGACAGTATACCTACTGCGCTCGCCCAAAAACGCCGATCGCTTGTTAAGTGCCCTGAAACACGCAAAAGATAGAACAGTCAAACCTCAGACTGTCAGCGAATTATTTTGAACTTAGAAATGTGCGATCGACCTTTTGGTAAAATTTGGGAATGCGCGATCGACCTTTGTTTATTGAATTGGCTTTTCAGTCCTCTTTTAGAGGACTTTAGCTATGAGACGGGGGTTTTCAACCCCCGGCGGACTTGCGGGTTAGCGAAGGGATTTTAGCCGCAAAATGTGCGATTCCCTACAGGATAGCTACGCTTCACGCACTTTATCAACAATTTTTTATAATGGAATCCAATCCAATTTATCAATCCATTCTTCAGCTTCCGAAGTCTCCCAAACTATCACAATTTCTTCTGCCCATCTGCCTAAACTTGCACTTGGACGCACCCAAAACAGTCCCCAAATTTGTCCTCCCGTCGCCCAATATTCCTCCAAATGTCCGGGAATACTTTTGCGGTTATCCGTTACCAATAACCTTTGCGATGATTCCAAATAGCTGATGATTTCTGGATCGAGGGTTCCTAATGGCGGTGCATTGGCGTCGCCCACTCGCAAAATATCTATCTCCGGCTGGAGTTTTAAAACAGCACTTTTAAGCTTAGGCGGCAAATTTTCATCGAGTAAAAAACGAATTTTCACTTGAGTAGAAGTAACTCCTGTTCTCGCTGTGCTTTGATTGCTCTTACACGCTTTACTACATCAGAAGGTTCCTTAGCCAACCATTCCTGATAGCGTTCTTCCCGCCACTTCGCCAGCCGCAACATATAAGCATCCATCTGCCTCCGATTTTGCAGATAATAAGTTAGCGTCGCGTAAATTTTCTCTAAATTCAAACTTGGTAATTCTTCCAGAATTTGGTCGGGCGAATATCCATCCAAGTAATATTTAATTACATCGTCAATGCCGATCCGATGTCCTTTGATGCGGATGTCATCGGGGTCGAGAAATTCAAAATAGTCTTCTAATTGCATCGGTTTATCTCCGAATACTTAGTTAATCGCATTTTATCATAAATTGAAAAGGGCGATCGACCTTATATAATAGAAACTTGTTACGATCGCCCTTTATCCCCCTATCATGCTTCAAATCCGCCGTCGTCCCCCCAGCACATCCGTCTCCGTACTCTACCTCAGCTACCAAATCGCCGTACCCGACGCCGAACCCCAGCACATCCTCGAAGAAATCGTCTGGGAAAAAGAAGCTGAAGTCGCCCAAAAACGCGATCGCACCCCATTAGCCGATCTTCACAAAAAACTCCCGTTTGCACCGCCCATCCGCGACTTTCTTGCCGCCCTTAAAAACGGCAAAACCACACCCGCTATCATTGCCGAAGTTAAAAAAGCTTCTCCCAGCAAAGGCGTAATTCGCGAAGATTTCGACCCGGTGGCGATCGCCCTAGCTTACCAACAAAACGGCGCTAGTTGCATCTCCGTACTCACCGATGAAAAGTTCTTTCAAGGCAGCTTCGACAACCTCGCTAAAATCCGTGCCGCCGTCGATTTACCCTTACTTTGCAAAGAGTTTATTATCTATCCCTACCAAATCTATCTCGCCCGGATTCACGGCGCGGATGCTGTATTGTTAATCGCAGCCATTCTGTCTGACAAAGACTTACAATATTTCGTGAAAATTGTCAAGACTTTGGGCATGACAGCTTTAATAGAAGTTCACACTCTCGAAGAACTCGATCGAGTATTAACCCTAGAAGGCGTTACCCTGATCGGTATCAACAACCGCAACCTAGCAGACTTTTCCGTCAGCCTAGAAACTACGGGTCAACTATTAGCCTCCCGCCAAACCGAAATCCAAGCAAAAGGCATCCTCATCGTCAGCGAGTCAGGAATCCACACTCCCGACGACCTAACTCAAGTTGCCAGCGCCGGAGCCGAAGCCGTCCTCATCGGCGAATCTCTGGTCAAGCAGCCCGATCCAGGCGCAGCTTTAGCCTCCCTTGCCGATCGCCCTCCCAGCCTCTGAAAGGCGAGACCGCTTGACAAAGCACCCTTAATTCTGATAAAAAATGATTAAGTAGGTAAATAATGAGAATTTCTAGCCTGCATCGACTCAAGCGCTACTGTAAAAAAGAAATAGCACTGAAAGCTATATTGCATAGAAATATTTTGCCAGAAAGCAATTAAATCTATTCTGTAAGCCTGTCGATCGCAAGATTTAGCGTGTCCAACGCCCCCAGCCCCGAATATTCGATCGGCAAAGCAGGGGTTATTGGACGGTTAGAAAACAAATAAAAAATCGGGCATCTAATGTTCACCGTGATGCCTCATGCAATGGCAATGGGGTATCGGTTCGCTGAGGTATGTTAGCTTTCATGGAGCCAATCCCCCTTCCTTCGTACATTCATTATGAATTGCTACTCCAATTGTTAGAGCGCAAAACGATGTTTGCTGTCAGTCCACAATCGCCGCAGCAGCAACAAGTTCACCAACTTATTATTACACTGCGTAAAGCCCTTGCCATTCAAAAGCAATTAGAACAAAGCTGCGAGCGATCGAACTTAGCGGTAGAACATCGCTGGGCTCTAAATGAAATTAACCACAAGGGAGTTAAAAGTTAAAAAACTTAGAGTATCGACGCGACGTATCGTATCGTATTTGATTTATTCTATATAACTCCCACAGGAAAACTTAGGACAATATCATGGACAACAAATTAATGCTGATGATTCCCGGCCCGACGCCGGTGCCTGAAGCGGCCTTGTTAGCGATGGCAAAACACCCGATGGGCCACCGCAGCAAGGAATTTGACGGGATTTTTGCAGAATGTACCGAAAACCTCAAATGGCTGCACCAAACTAAAAGTGACGTGCTGAGTTTAACGGTTTCTGGTACCGGCGCGATGGAAGCTGGGATAATTAATTTCTTGAGTGCGGGCGATCGAGTTTTAGTCGGCACCAACGGCAAATTTGGTGAACGCTGGGCTGAAGTCGCCGAAGCTTACGGTTTAAACGCCGAAATTATTAAAGCCGAGTGGGGCCAACCTTTAGACCCCGAAAACTTCCGCGAAAAACTCGAAGCAGATACAGAGAAGCAAATCAAAGCTGTCATCATCACCCACTCGGAAACCTCCACCGGCGTCCTCAACGACCTCGAAACCATCAACCGCCACGTTAAAGCCCACGGTGAAGCTTTAATTATGGTCGATGCTGTTACTAGCTTAGGCGCAGTCAATATTCCGATGGACGCTTGGGGAATCGATGTCATTGCTTCGGGTTCTCAGAAAGCTTACATGATTCCTCCAGGTTTGGGTTTTGTGGCAGTCAGTCCCAAAGCTTGGGAAGCTTACAAAACTGCGAAACTGCCCCGCTATTATTTGGATTTGGGCAAATATAGCAAAGACGCTGCCAAAAATACCACTCCTTTTACTCCCCCTGTCAATATGTTTTTTGCCCTGCAAGCATCGCTGCAGATGATGAAAACAGAAGGGTTGGAAAATGTTTTCGCGCGGCACAAACGGTTGATGACAACTACTCGCGCTGCTGTAAAAGCTTTAGGTTTGCCGTTGTTTGCTGCTGACGATGCCGCCAGCCCTGCGATTACTTCGGTTATGCCGCCAGCATCCGTAGATGCTCAAAAAGTGCGGACTTTGATGAGAAAGAGATTTGACATTGCTCTCGCCGACGGACAAGACCATTTGAAAGGTAAAATCTTCCGAATCGGTCATTTGGGCTTTGTGTGCGATCGCGATATTCTAGCAGCAATTTCCTCTTTAGAAGTCGTGTTGCGAGAATTGGGTCATGAAGGCTACACTCCTGGTGCCGGCGTTGCCGCTGCTGCCAAATTCTTGGCTGAATCCTAATCTCAGTTGTTAAAGGATTTTGGATTTTGGATTATTTATATCTAAAATCTAAAATCCTTTTAATATGCTTCGGATAACCAATCAAAGATTTTATCCAACTGTTCGAGAGTGACTAAACCGTATTGCCACAGAACCATCGGCAAGGAATTCGGGTCTTTATCACGCTGCCGCTGTTTGTTATCGCCGACACGTTCGGCGACAGCAATTGACGCGGGCGAAATTGCCAAATCTTCTTGTAAAAATCGAATTAATCTAGTGTATGTAGCGGGTGCCATGTGATTTCACCTCTAAGTATAGGACACCATTTTCTGATGTGAACCTGATGTTTTTGATGAGTAATAAGCCAGTTTTAAATTTGTCTTGTTACCGTCGATAGCTTTTAAAACGCTATTTGCGGTTGAACTGCCAAACGTAATGCTGAGTGCGAGCGCACAAGCTAACCTTTCCCAAAAAGTGAAAGGTTTTGCAATTTTGCTGATGTCGGCCCGATCGAGTTGCGATCGCGATCGAACCTAAGCTGAATACCTCGGCATCTTTGCAGCGCGAATCAGAATAAATTCTGCTACCTAAAACTACTAAACCAGGTTCAGAGTTTAACTTCATCTGCCGAAATGCAGAATCCGCAAATCTACTTCGGCAAAATTAGTTAGATATTTCGCTCAAACCCGAAACTGCTACCAGAAGTTAAGTTTGCCAATTACCGCCAATTAACTTGGCTTGTAGCATATTACTTTAGATAGGTTTAGTAGATTTAGCTCGATCGCCAGAACTTCCAAAGAATTTCTTTTCGTGTTGCTACACCTTGAGGCTGAGTATCGTCTCTCAGGATTGGTAACGAGTCGCTGACTCGTCTCATACCTGCGACCAAGAATCTCCAGCTTCCGGAAACAAGCTCAAGTCCTGACTGACTGAGATCGACATCGTAGCAAATCTTTGGGTGTTTGTACTGAATCTTACATTAATATCTTAACAAATTTAATCAATTTTTGTAAAGTTTCTAAATTTTCGTCGGTATTCCGCAGGTAGGGGGAGCTCTGGGCGATGCAAACCGGGGGATTTTGTCTGTCTCCAGGTTTTACTTACTGAAACAGTCCGAAGTTTTACTGGAAAAACTCGATTTCAATACGATCGCCCTTTTTGACACCGAGTTCAGCAGCCCGCCCGCCCCGGAGTTCAATAACTTGATCGACAGCAGTATCGGGCCCATAGGTAGGACAAGGATCTTCAGTACAAGGAGGTGCAGAAACTTCGATCGCCTCAACCACCCCATCCCGGACAAAAATCATATCCAGAGAAATCTTGCAATTTTTCATCCAAAAATTGACCCGCCGCGCCGGTTTAAACTCAAACAGCATTCCTCTGTCATCCGGCAAAGAAGTTCTGTACATTAAACCCATAGCCTGCTGTTCCGGTGTTTTCGCCACTTCGAGTTCGATTGGGCGATCGCCTATCCGAGCTCTAGCAGAAACAGGCAGCACTTGACCCGATGTTGTCGCCGTAGGAGACTCAGCCGCCAAAATACCAGTAGCACCAGCATTCGCGATCGGTAAAGTCGGCGAACATCCCAGCAAAAATATAGTTACTCCAATACCGAGCAAATTAGTTAAATAACTCATAATGATTTTAGATTTTAGATTTTAGATTGGCAATTGGCAATTATTGACTGTTGACTGTTGACTGTTGACTGCGTTGAGTGATGACAACTGACAACTGACAACTGTCAACTGACAACTGTCAACAGACTGCTTCAAGCTTCCCGCATCACATAGCCAACACCGCGCACCGTCTGAATCAAGCGCTTTTCACCCTCATCTTCAATCTTGAGCCGCAGATAGCGGATGTAAACCTCAATCACATTCGACTCACCCAAAAAGTCGTAACCCCAAACATTTTCCAGAATTTGTTCCCGAGTCAAAACCTCGCGGGGATGCTCCATCAAATACTTTAGCAGCTCATATTCTTTCATCGTCAGGTCGATCGCCCGTCCATTGCGTAGGGCCCGCCTAGAGGCCAAATCCAAAACTAAATCGCCAAACCTCAATTGTTCGTTGCTGCTGTTATCCGGCTGCAAATACAAGCGCACCAACTGCAAAAACTCCTCAGTGCGGTAAGGTTTGAGAAAATAATCATCCGCCCCAGCTTCCAGACAAGCTACGCGATCGTCAACTGTATCACGACCGACCAGTAGCAGCACCGGCACCCGATTGCCAATACTTCTGAGGTGAGAACACAGTGACAGCCCCGACTCAGCGCCAAGTATGCGATCGATTACAATCAAAGCTGGCTGCAATTCATGAGCTAAATGTTGGCCTGTGGCGGTATTAGAAGCCACTACCGGTTCGTAGCCGGAGGATTTTAAGTCGAGACTCAAGTGTCCGGCGAGAACTTCGTCTGTTTCAACTAGCAGGACACAGGGATTGCGATCGAGAGTAATTGCAGCCATTGAATTGACCGATGTAGATCATAACTGTTCTAGCACGTCTTCAGGAAGAGAGGGAGAGTGGGAGAGAGGGAGAGGGGGAGAGGGGGAGAATGGGAGAGTGGGAGAATTACCAATTACCAATTACCAATTAAACTATTTGGCATTTAAATTGAAGCTCGATCGCCCCGGGTTCTCCTGCCCGCGCCACAATAGTTTAAGTAAAAAGTAGCTTACAAATTAAATGCGCTACAGCTTACCAATTACCAAATTGAATAATTTATGACCATCATCGTATTCGGTAGTATCAACATCGACCTAGCAGCAAAAACTCCCCGGTTGCCACAGCCAGGGGAAACTATCATCGGTAGCAATTTTTTCACGGCCGGTGGCGGCAAAGGAGCAAATCAAGCCGTCGCCGCCGCCCGTCTCGGCACTTCCACCCACATTATCGGTCGCGTCGGCAACGATAAATTTGCTGAAGAATTATTGACAAATTTACAATCTTATGGTTTAAGTACAGACAATGTATTAATAGACCAAAACACTCATTCAGGAGTGGCAATTATCGCGGTAGACGAGACAGGTCAAAATAATATTATTGTGATTCCGGGCGCGAACAATAATGTCGGTGAAGCAGATATAGAACGTCTCAAAAAACTCTTAACAGCAGCTACATCTTTGCTGTTACAGTTAGAAATTCCCCTGGAAGTTGTCCAAAAAGCTGCGAAAGCTGCTCGTCAAGCGGGGGTGCGAGTTATTCTCGATCCAGCACCGGCGAGGGCGGATTTGCCACGGGAACTTTATCCGCTAATTGATATTATCACGCCGAATGAAGTGGAAGCCAGCCAGTTAGTCGGTTTTCGGGTGAATGACACGGAAACAGCGATTGTAGCTGCCAAACACTTGCAGGAGCGTGGCGTCAAGAATGTTATTGTCAAATTGGGCGATCGCGGGGCTGTTGCGGTTACTGCCGATGAAACGTTTTTTGTACCGGCTTTTGCTGTGGAGGCGATCGACACTGTGGCTGCTGGCGATGCTTTTAACGGCGGGTTAGCCTCTGCATTAGATGCCGGTCTGTCCTTGTCAGAGGCGGTGCGGTGGGGCGCAGCAGCGGGCGCTCTGTGCACAACTAAAGTGGGTGCTCAAGGTGCTATGTGCGATCGGGCAACCTTTGATAAATTTTTGCATAATTGAGTGATTGGATAAATCTTTGATAGAGCCGGTTAACCGCTGATTTCAAGCAGATAAACACAGATGAACGCAGATAATTTCAAGAGATGAAAGTGAACGACCATAATCGGTCTATTTTATGTAAAAAAAATCAAAATCATGTGGGGTGGGCTTTGAGCATCACCCCCAATATGCAAGAATTTAAATGCGTAACAGCTTACCCTAATTCGGCCGCTGAATAATTGTTTCAACTACCCGCCGCTTGACTTTTGGATCGATACCAATCAGCCGCACGTATTCGCCGCCGTGTTCCGCCAAACAAGTTTCTAAAGATGCAACCACATCTTTTTCCTGTGCAGTTTGAATCGTCGCGCAACTTTGCCAAGAACCAGTTTTAAATCGGCGATTATCTGCATATTCCATGCCAATTTTGCAGCCTCTTGCTAATAACTGCTTTACTTGTTCCAATACCTCGGAACTCAGCCGCGCCGCATGACCGTTACCCGCTTCAGAACTTGGCTCAACGTAAGCCTTATAATATTTAGATGACGGGTCGTTTAATTCACTTTGCGTTGGCGCGGCAGCAGGGGCATTGGGGGTTCCTTGAACGTGAAACAGCCGCGATTGGTTGTATTCATCTACTAAGCGCATTTCCTTAATCCGCTTTTGTTGGCCCACCATCAAACTGCCCATTTCTAATAAATGAGCGAGACTGAAATTGGGGTTATGGAAATCTGGCGCTGCTTCCAAAGTGTTTACCAAACGCTTGGAAACTCGCTCGATTCCTACTTTGTGAATGAATTCGCGGATTTGTTCGTCATAAATGCGCGATCGCAAAGCACTAAAAAAGTCGATCGCCTGATCGGCAAAATTATCCACTAACGCGACAATATCGGTTTTTGACAATTTGTCAGACTCAAAAATTCCCCCAACAATGCCAATTTTATCATCCCGGCTCGGTTCCCAATAAAACTTCTCCATCCGCCCGTCGCGAATCAGCGGCGCGTACAGCGTAGAAAAATCATTTCCGGTGACAATAATCGGCACTCGGTGCAGCGGCGTACTGTCATAACTTCCCGGTAACTGCACATTAGTTGGATTATCAGCAATATTCATCAGAGTCGCATTGACCATCTGAGTATTGACAGTATATTGAGTAGTAGTATCGAACCTGCCAGCACCGGCATCCAAATCGTTAATAAAGATGGCGCACATCTCGCCCCGCACCCTAATTTGCTCCGCAGCTTCCCGGTAGCGCAAGCGAATTAAACGCGCCGGATCTCCCGCATCCGGGCTTTCTAATTCCCCACCAGATATCATCACCGGTTCAAAGCCCATCCGCCGAAAAACCAGTTCGGTTTGAAAAGTTTTGCCTTCTCCTTTGCGGCCGTGAATTCCTAAAATTAGGGGGACTCTTACTCCGGGCAAATTTAAAAAGTTTTTAGTGACGTGCACCGCAACTTTATCGAGAAAGTTAGGAGAAATGTAATAACTCATCAGTAGATTTGTGAGGGATTAATTGTTGTTACTGTTATGATTTTATGACAAAACTAACAGCCTGCACCGCTAACCTGGATTTTTACCGTACAATCGAGGTCTACATATTATGTGTTAAGGAGCGATTCGTGAGTCCAGAAACCTTATTAAAAGAACCAAGCGTGCAAGCCGAAGCCAGTCTCTTCAGTTCTGAGAGCTTCGACAGCTATGTAATGACGACTTACGGGCGTTTTGCGATCGCCCTAGAACGGGGCCTCGGCTGCCGCGTTTGGGATACCGAGGGCCGCGAATATCTCGATTTTGTGGCCGGTATTGCTACCTGCACTCTGGGACACGCCCACCCGGCAATGGTTGCAGCGGTAACTAAGCAAATTCAGACCCTGCACCACGTTTCTAACCTTTATTACATCCCCGTACAGGGGGAGCTGGCGAAGTGGCTTGTAGACCATTCTTGCGCTGACAGAGCCTTCTTTTGCAACTCCGGCGCGGAAGCTAATGAAGCGGCAATTAAACTCGCTCGCAAGTACGCCCACGAAAAGTTAAATATCTCGAATCCGACAATCATTACCGCCGTTGCGAGTTTCCACGGGCGGACTTTGGCGACAATTACGGCCACGGGACAGCCTAAATACCAGAAGGGTTTTAGCCCTTTGGTGCCGGGATTTCACTATGTGCCATACAACGATATTAGTGCGATCGAAACGGCGATCGAGCAACTCGACAAAGACGAACGCCAAGTAGCTGCAATTATGCTGGAAGCGCTGCAAGGCGAAGGCGGAGTTCGCCCCGGAGATATCGCCTACTTCCAGCGCATTCGGGAAATTTGCGACGAAAAAGGCATTTTGCTGATTCTCGACGAAGTGCAAGTCGGGATGGGACGCAGCGGCAAATACTGGGGCTATGAAAACCTCGGCATTGAACCGGATATCTTTACGTCTGCCAAAGGGTTAGGTGGCGGTATCCCGATCGGCGCTATGCTGTGCAAATCTTCCTGCGATGTATTTGAACCGGGAAGCCACGCCAGCACTTTCGGCGGCAATCCTTTTGCTTGCGCTGTTGCTTTGTGTGTGTGCCAAACTTTAGAACGGGAAAACCTTCTGGAAAACGTGCAGCAGCGCGGGGAACAGTTGAAAGCAGGGCTCAACAAGTTGGCGGCCGCATATCCGCATTTAATTGCTGAGGTGCGCGGCTGGGGTTTGATTGTCGGGATGGAATTGCAAGCTGACATCGAACTTACATCCGCTGATATCGTCAAATCTGCCATCGCTGCAGGAGTTTTGTTGGTTCCTGCAGGGCCGAAAGTGCTGAGATTTGTCCCGCCACTGATTGTCACTGCCGCTGAAGTCGATCGAGCTCTGCTGGCAGTGGAGTCTGCCTTGCGTTCTCAAGCGGTACAGTAAAATCTACGGAGTTGATTTTTGTTAGCTGTAGTGCTGAAGCTCGCGCAATATCCTAGATAACTCACTTATATCATGTCCGATCGATTGACCATAATATCCCGGCCGGGCGGGTTTTTGAGATTGTCAATTATTGGCAGATATTGTTGGTGAACCCGCCCCTACCTGATGAATGGTAATCGACCGGATAGGATTTTACTCCCGGACACACTCTTCCTCAGAAACCGGGTTTCTTTCGAGATTTCTCGTTACCAAACCCCATAGTTTCCCAGAAACCGGGTTTCTTAGCCTAAGTCCGATCGGGGTAAAAGTAAACCCGTCCCGCTGCAAGTCTGTCGGGGCGGGTTTGTCAATTTTAGAAAGGCCTGTGAAACCCGCCCCCACAGGGTGACAGCGCCTTTAACCGCGATTTTACTCAAGAGCCACGCGCAAAATCATACTATTAGCGATCGTAGGTGCTAGTTTCGCTATCTGCGTATCTGTTGGGACTGGTGAATCCTGGTTTAACTATTTCGCCCCCTTCCCACTAAACCGAGTACCGTTATAGTGGGAAGGGCAGGTGAGGGCGATTGCATCCTCAAGTAATTTTGCTTATCGCTTTCTAGAGATAAAATATGTAATC
Organism: Microcoleus sp. B6-A1; assembly: GCF_036705085.1. NCBI lineage: Bacteria > Bacillati > Cyanobacteriota > Cyanophyceae > Oscillatoriales > Microcoleaceae > Microcoleus > Microcoleus sp. B6-A1. The sequence continues at coordinate 18,910 of NZ_JAUBTU010000041.1, read as the reverse complement.
TTCGTCACAAAATTTTTTCGTAATGCTTTGATAATCAACTGTATATTGTGAGAGAATAGAAGAACCAAGGAGGTGATGTTGATTGCTATACAAGGCTATCCAAGTTCGTTTGTATCCTACCCAAAATAAACAAATACAAGTAGCTTCAACTTTTGGGGGTGCGCGTTGGTGGTCTAATTATGCTCTAAATAAATCAATTGAAGTTTATAAAAAAACTGGTAAAGCACGTGGCTGCTCCGGGTTCAACACACTTTTACTGACTCTCAATAAAATCGAGGAAAGTGGAGGGTTAGGTGAGTTATACAGCCAATTTTTGCAATTTACTACGCTCAATTTAACCACTGCCTACAAATTTTTTTTTGATAGATTGGCTGGCTTTTATAAGTTCCCATCTCAAGAGAAAAAACAGTCATTTCAGTATCCTCAAACCGTCACATTGGTAGCGGATACTAGAATTTTCCGGTATAGCGAAATAACTAAGCCCCAAATAAATAGATATAGATTAAGTGAGGGTAAAATTCCTAATTCAATTATTAGTAAAAAATATTCAGGGAAATATCTGGCATCTATACTGACTGAAATTCAAGCTGAGAACCAGACAACAAAAAAAGGTAGGATTGCGGGCATTGATTTAGGATTGAAATACTTTGCTATTGTCCCCGATGATGAAAAAAAATCTAAATATGACTTTAATGCTAAGCATTTGGCAAAGCAGGAGAAGAACTTGAAGCGCCAGCAGAAAAGAAGTAATTCTGAATACAAATATAGAAAAGCTGTGACCAAGGTATGCGAACGGTTGAGGAATTCGTGGCAAGATTTTCTACATAAACTTAGTTATAAGTGGGTCAGCGATCGCCTCGCGGTCATAGTAGAAAAATTTCATTTCTGGGACATGATTCGCAATTCCAATTGGGCGAAAGCAATATCAGATGAGGTTTGGGAAACTTTTACCAACTTCTTAGCCTACAAGTGGGAACGCAAAAGCGGAAACTTAGTCGAGATTGATAGAGGGGTTTCCAGTTCCAAACTTTGTTCTAATTGTTTCGATCAAATGACCGAGATGCCATTAGATATGAGGGAATGGACTTGTCCTCACTGTGCTACCGATCGCGATCGGGAGGGGAACGCAGCGATAAAGATGAAAGCAGAAGGTATCAAAATACTAAAGGCGGAAGGTTCAGCCGTTTCGGCTTTAGGAGGCGAGGTAAGACCAAAGCTGGGACGAAAGTCTCCGCTAAGGCACTCGCCTATGAGTACAGAAGCCCCTACTATATTCGGTACTACGATTTAGGGGTGGGTAGTTCACTTGGTTGCAGGGAAGCAGCGCTCCTATGGTTAATAGTTTGGCGGAATGCACGATGGACGAACAGCGTCGCAAAACTGATGTTAATATGCTCCAAGCGCTGCTGGAAAATCCTGGGGACTCAGGAATAGATTTGATTTTGAGGACGAACCCAAAGTCGATCGACTTTGGGTTCGTGCAAACGCTTTATTTGGAAGAAGTGGCACTGACGCGAGAAAGCTTGCTGAAAGCTGCAAAATTTTTCCAAAGGGCGATCGCACCCTTAGAATCTGCAAAAGGGAATTATAAATTGCCCGCAACCGGGGCAGCCTATCTGGCTTTTTTAGCAGAAGTATTGCAGGCAGTGGCGCGCGGCGCTGATTCGCAGCACCTGTACTCGCTGCTGAGAAACAATTTAGACAAACTCGACCAGAATTTCGCACAACTGCTGCGCCACTGGGCAAATTTGGTGTTTTCTGCAGCCACAGAATCGGAGACTAGGCGCATTGCAGCGTTAATCGGCAATCTGAGCAACAAAATTGGGCGGTTTCCCCTCGGCAGCAAGGCTCATAACTTGGAAATCGAAATTGCCGGTTACGAAACAGTTGCCAAGGTGTTTACCCGCAAAGACTTTCCCCAAGAATGGGCGGTGATGCAAAACAATCTGGGCAACGCTTATAGCGATCGTCCCAAAGGTGATAAGGCTCAAAATATCGAACAGGCGATCGCTTGCTTTGAAAATGCCCTACAAGTACGCACTCCCGAACAGTACCCGGAACAGTGGGCGACGCTGCAAAACAATCTGGGCAACGCTTACAGCGAGCGTCTCAGGGGAGATCCTGCAGACAATCTAGAACAGGCGATCGCTTGCTATCAAAACGCGCTGCAAGTTCGCAGCCGCGAGGCTTTCGGGGAAGAGTGGGCGAGCACTCAAAACAATCTCGGCCGTGCTTACAGCCGCCGACTGCGGGGCAACCGAGCCCAAAATCTGGAACTGGCAGTCGCTTGCTACCAGAATGCTTTGCAAGTCTACAACCGCAAGGTGTTTCCCCGGCGTTGGGCTACAACTCAAAATAATTTGGCAAATGCTTACTGCGAGTTGCTGCGGGGCAACCGCGCTGAAAATCTCGAATACGCGGTTACGTGCTATCAGAGAGCTTTGCAGGTGCGGACTCGGGAAGCTTTTCCGCAGCAGTGGGCGACGACTCAAAGGAATTTGGGCCGGGTGTTTGTCGATCGCATCAAAGGCGATCCGGTGGAAAATTTGGAAATGGCGATCGCCTGCTATCAAAATGCTTTACAAGTCTACACCCGCATCAAATTTCCCGAAGTCTGGGCTTCGATCCAAACTTACCTCGGTAGGATATACAGTCGGCGGGTGAAAGGGGAAAAAGCCGAAAATATGGAAATGGCGATCGCCTGCTATCAAAATGCTTTGCTATTTTGCAACCGCCAAAAAACTCCCGAACGCTGGGCAATGCTGTGTGCCTACCTCGGCCGCGCTTTCTGCGAACACCTGAAAGGGGAAAAAAACCGCAATCTCAAAAGCGCGATCGCCTGCTATCAAAATGCGGGCGAAGTCTACACCAGGCAGGCATATCCCAACCGCTGGGCAATGCTGCAAATTTATCTCGGCAGGGCTTATTCGCAACTGACAGAGACGGAAAACTTGTCGCACATGGAAAGCGCGATCGGCTGCTATCACAGTGCCTGTCAAGTCTACACTCGCGAAACCTATCCTCACCGCTGGGCTGAAATTTTATTTTATTTGGGTCAAGCTTACCGAGTTCGAGGCGACTTGCTTCGCGCTTACGGGGTTTTTACTGCTGCTGTCGATACTGTGGAATTTTTGCGTTGCGAAGTTGGGGTTGATACAGTTGATTTTGGCGATTCCCTACGGGATAGCTACGCTTCACGGACGAGTACCGCAAAAGTCAAATTAACCCGGACTTGGGCTGGGCTCTATAAATGCCTGGTGCAAGTTTGCTTGGAACTCGGCGCTAGCGAACCTGAATATTACGCTAAGGCTCTGGAATACGCCGAACGCCACAAAAATCGGAATTTGGTAGAACTGCTGGTTAAATGCCACTTGACTCCGAAAGCCGAAATTCCAGCAGCAGTGCGAAGCGAGTTGGAGTCGCTGCAACTGGAAATAGCGGGGGAACAGCGGCACCAAGAACAGGGAGAACCTGAGCCGAACACGACCTTGATTTCTGAGGGCGATAGCCAAGGTTTGAGCAGCGGTTCTCTGCTGCCGAACTCGGACTTCATGCACTTAAATCAATTGTGGAAGCAGTTTGATAGGTTGATTGCGCGGGAGGTGCAGGCAAATGACCCTTTCTTCAGCCTAGCTCACAAAGTTGAACCGATCGCTTTCGAGCAAATTCGCCAATTGTTGCCTGATGCCAATTGCGCTGCTGTGGTGTGGGCGAGTTTGGGGGAGTTGCTGGTTGCTTTTGTGGTGGTAAAGAGTGAACAATATCCCGCCGTTCACCTGTGTTCGCCGGAAAATGCTTTGGCTGCCGAAAGTTGGGGCCAGGAGTACCTCACCGCTTATTCTGAACAAAAAGGTCGCTGGATCAATCATCTCCAGACTCGCCTCAAACGCTTGGCTACGATGCTGGAAATCGATCGAGTGGTGGCGCTGATTCCCGATAATTGCGATCGGCTGATTTTTGTGCCGCACCGATTTTTGCACGCTTTGCCACTCCACGCTTTGCCTCTGGCGGGGAGAGACGGGTTTGAGGATGGTGGGGGAATTTTTAGGTCTGGGTGGAGCGATCGCAGCGGTTTTGATGTGGAAACCTACAGCCTTTCGGATTTTTCTCAAAGTTCGTCTTTTGGCGACGTTGCAGCGCCTGCTGCTTATTTGATCGATCGATTTGCCGGAGGAATTCGCTATGCTCCTAGCTGTCAGCTATTGCTGTTGAGACAAAGTGCACACGGAGCGGCTATTGGTCGGTACAAACCCGGTTTGCAGCAGCTTTTGGCAATTCCCACTTTCACCAGAGATGCGTTCTACAGCAACATTGAAATCGGCACTATTTCCCAGTATTTTGCCAGTACAGAAGTTGTGCGCCATAAGCCGGCAATTAAAGAGGCTTTTTCCCCAGAAATGTCTGCTAATAATGGGAATTTGTCCCAACAAATAGGGCAGTTGCAGCATAAAAAATGCGCTCACTTTGCTTGTTTGAGTTTGCTTAATTTGGCTTGGCCGCTGAAATCCGCCGTGTTTTTGAGGAATGATTCTCTGAGTTTGGAGGAAATTTTTAATCTGGATTTTAGGCAATATTTTTTAGTTACTTTATCGGGTTGCGAAATTGCCGCTGGCGGAGTTAGCGGTGCTGGAGGAGATTTTGTGGGTTTGTCGGCGGGTTTGTTGTATGCTGGCACGTCTAGTGTGGTTAGCAGTCTTTGGAAGGTGAACGATGTTTCTACGCTGCTGCTGACGAGCAAGTTTTATGAAAATCTGGGACGGTTTTCTCGGTTGCAGGTGGGAGATGTGGCGATCGCGCTGGGGGACGCTCAAAGGTGGCTGCGGGATTTGACTAGCGAGGAATTGGAGGTGTTGCTGGCGGATTTTCAACCTCAAATTTCGCAAATGTTCGATCGGCTTTCTCAAAGTTCTCGCCTGATTGCGGAGGCTTCTTTGCAGCAAATTCGCAACCGCAAACCCTATCCTTTTGCTAATCCTTATTATTGGGCGGCTTTTACGGCTGCTGGGGTTTAGTGATTAGTCATATCATGTCCGGTCAATTAACCATGATTCCTGTAGGGGCCCGTGAGCCAAGATATTGAATAGAAACGGGAAAATCTGTAAACCCGCCCCGGCCTTTAATCGCGGTCAATCGATCATCGGACATGATATCATTAGTGATTAGTCATTTTAAAACCCGACACTAACAACTTATTTAAAGTTATCAATGTCGGGCACAAATTCAACAAACTACCCGCAAAAGTTTAGGACTTTTTGCCGAAAACTTGTTCTTTCAATGCTTGAATTTCTTGACCTAATTGTTGCCGATTGGACGATCGCAGCAAATAGCGGTAGACAAACCACACGGTGTATCCGATACCAATTAGCTCGAATGTGGGTGCTAGCAGGGGGATGTCGTTGAGTTCGTCTATTACGCCCAAAAGCACTTTCAAAGAGACAATCGAGGCTAAAATTACACCGACAACAGTCAGGGGACTTTTGTACTGTTCGTAAAAGCTGCCGATGTAAGCGGGAAACTCGGACAAAATTGCGATAATTTGTTCTTTGATCTGCTGGGTCTGACTTGGCGGTTCTTCGGTAATTATGACTTTTGTTGTACCGCTGGAACTGTCTGCTTCATTTCCGGCAGGAATTTCGGTGATGATAACGGTTGTTTCTGGTTCGTTTGATGAAGTCATTTCTCCACTCGCAATAGTTTTTTGCTGGTTGGCTGCAGGTATTTCAACTGCTGCTGCGGCTGTTTCCACAGGCGATATTTCGACTGCTGAAACCTCGGTGCCGGCTGTTTCCACAGGCGATATTTCGACTGCTGAAGCCTCGGTGCCGGCTGTTTCCACAGGCGATATTTCGACTGCTGAAGCCTCGGTTCCGGGTGTTTCGGTAGCCGATATTTCGACTGTTTCCACAGGCGATATTTCGACTGCTGTCACCTCTGCCGCTGCTGTTTCCACAGTCGGTGTTTCGACTGCTGGCTGTTCTGTAGCAGGAGTTTCGGCGACTGTTTCTGCGTTTGGTTGTTCTGGGGTTGGAGTTTCGGCCGCCACACCAACACCAGGCAAATTCAAGTTGCTAATGGCATCAAGCAAACGGGTTTTAGCCGTTCCTCGCTGGTGAAGGATTACCCAAGATTCTATCAGGTCGGGGCCGTGCATTGCACCTGTCAGAGCGGCTCTGAGCGATCGCATAATTAGCCCTTTGTTAAGATTTTTCTCTTTACTGAGCTTTTTAGTGATTTTCTGAGCTTCCGCTGATGTCAGGGAGGAATGACTTTCCATCGCTTCTACAACTGCTTGTAAAGCCTGTGCAGCCCCTGTTTGCTGCAATTGTGCGAGTGCTTCTTCTTCGTATTCCACGGTGGTGGAGAAGAATACCTTACACATATCCACAGCATCGGTTAAGCGAACGAGACTCGGGCCGATTAAAGCAGCTATTTGTTCGAGCCAGGGGCGATCGGCCTCCAAGTCAAACTCATAACCGCCTTTCTGCCACCAATAAGGTATCAGCAAATCTGTCAATTGCGGCACTGGCATTTTGTGCAGGTATTGACTGTTTAGCCAATTGAGTTTATCCCAATCAAATTTTGCACCAGCTTTGTTGACTCGATAGAATGTAAATAATTCTGCTGCTTCCGACAGTGTAAATATTTCCTGCGTGGAATCCGGCGGAGTCCAACCGAGCAAAGTCATGTAATTAACTAAAGCTTCGGGCAGGTAGCCCATATCTTTGAAGTCAGAAATCGAGGTTACGCCGTCGCGTTTAGAAAGCTTTTGTCCTTGGGAGTTTAAAATCAGCGGCGTGTGGGCAAATTCTGGGATTGTCGCGCCCAAAGCTTCGTAGAGCAATATTTGTTTGGGAGTATTGCCGATGTGATCTTCGCCGCGGATGACGTGGGTGATGCCCATGTCGATGTCATCGACAACTACGGCGAGGTTGTAGAGTGGTTGGCCGATGACGCCGCCGCTGGATGCACGGGCAATTACCATATCACCGCCGAGGTCGCTACCTTTCCAGGTTACGGTGTCGCGCACCATGTCGTTCCAAGCGATCGTGCGATCGTCGTCGATGATAAACCGAATCACAGCTTGTCGCCCTTCGCCTTCAAAAGCTGCGCGCTGTTGGCTTGTCAAGTTGCGGTGCCGGTTGTCGTAGCGGGGGGCTTGTTTGTTGGCTTTTTGTGCTTCCCGCATTTCGTCGAGTTCTTCCGACGTGGTGTAGCAGCGGTAGGCGAGTCCATTGTCGAGAAGGGTTTGGACTGCTTGGCGGTATATTTCCAGACGCTGCGACTGAAAACTGGGGCCTTCGTCCCACTCCATACCCAGCCAGGTGAGTCCTTCGAGGATGTTATCGGTGTATTCGCTTTTAGAACGTTCTACGTCTGTGTCTTCTACCCGCAGGATGAATTTGCCGCCTTGGTTGCGGGCAAACAGCCAGTTGAATACGGCGGTTCTGGCGGTACCGATGTGTAGGTTTCCGGTGGGACTGGGGGCTAGACGGACTCTGACATTCATGTAGATTTTTGCTTTTAGATTGGGGGCGATTTGCTGGTTGGGCGAATAGCTGATGTGTGAAATACCTAGCACTGACCTTCGGTGAGCGTTTAGGCTTCGTGTATCATCTGCCGTTGCTCTGTTGGGTATCTCATTACCGAGATTCGTCACTGAAGACGATCCGAGTCTGACACTGCATCTCTAGCTTTGCAGCCTTTATCCCTTCGTAGGGAACCCACGCAGAAGTCCTGTTTCCCAAGACCAAAAACTGTTTTCGTACAACAAACATGGTTTATATTTTACGGTAGGGCGTTACCTTGCCAACCAGCGGTCTGTTTTTTCCCCTTTTCTCTCGCAGTTATCCTTGGTAAGCATACTACTGCTACTGTGACCTGTTGTTTGCAGTCGAGTGGGTGGGTCGCAACCACTTATATCTTACAGGTTTTTTTGCTAGAGAAACAGTAAATTGTCGCTCTTTTTCATAGACCTTGCGAAAGCTTATATCCCAACGCCCAATTGAGTACAATTACAGCGTGGGACTTACGCCAATTGAGTTAAGACTTCAAATTTTATTATATTTTTTTGTTGCCGACTTAATAGTTGTGCTTGGCAGGTGCTTTGCCTCTAATTGCTTGATAATACGCGATCCTGTTCGAGGGCTTTCCTTCGGATCGCGAAAGCGGGCGGGCGATCGGGCGAAAGTCTCCGGCAAGGCAGGAGAGGGCATCTTGATGATATTAGCTTGCGGGTGGCCAAGACGGGATTCACCTTTGGGACTATTTTTCACAGCACAAATAACTGCTTTAGGAGTACCCAAGGCGCACCTGATAACTATTGATGCTTGTAAAATGTTTGTGTGCGATCGACGAAATTAAAATATATTTCCCTATGTCTGCTGCTAAAACCGAGTTTTCCGAATCTGTTGCGCCCTCACCCAACTCTGTTGCGCCTGCTTGGCAGATTGAGTTGCTGTACGACGGTGAATGTCCTCTGTGCGTGCGGGAGGTTAATTTCTTAAAAAAACGCGATGCGGGACGAGGTTTAGTGTCGTTTGTGGATATCGCGGATGATGGCTACAACCCGAAGGCCCACGGCGGAATCGACTACGAAACGGCGATGGGTCGGATTCACGCGATATTACCCGACGGTACGGCAATTAAAAATGTGGAGGTTTTTCGCCGCACCTACGAGATTTTAGGGATGGGATGGATTTATGCAGTTACTAAGTTACCAGTGATCGGGGCGATCGCCAATTGGCTGTACGGAATTTGGGCCCACTGGCGACTGAAGTTGACGGGAAGGCCGGATTTAGCAATAATTATGAGCGATCGAACTCAGCGCATCAAGTGCGAAAGTCAGGGCCGCTGCCGGCCAAACTCGAAATGAGTCATATTTAGTAAGTGCGATCGGTCTATCAGAAGATGTCAGCAGAAACAGACTGCACCTAACATTAAAGATTGACTACTATTAAAAGCGGGAAAGAAAATGCAAGATGCAGGTTATACAGTTTTCATGGGCTTCGGTGGTCTCTGGATACTTATGGGAATTGCCGCTGTGATTTTCCTGTTCAAATCGGACGGTCAAAAACTTAGGTTTGGCAAATGGGGACTGCTAGTTGCTATTCCGATTCTCGTGCCCATCGTCCTGGTTTTGACATATCAGATAGCCCGACCCTTTATTTCCTCGCACCTTTGAGCGCTGCTGGGAGTCGATCGTCCGTGGGAGAAAGGAATTAGTTCTATTAAGTTTAGTATTATTGCTCATTTTCGGGCGATCGCAACTGCTCGTTCGCCCATTGACGCAAAGACCGAATTATGGCATTGTCATCTTGAGTTTCTGCCATCTGCAAGAATTGATTGAGCATTGCTACAGAAAGGATGGGAAATGTCGGACTGCGATCGCAGGTAATATATTCCCGATTTTGCAATTGATAAATTTGTACATTTTGTCCCCGATACCGCCAAACTTCAGGGATTTCTAGCTGTGTGTAAACTACAAATCGATTAGAAGAAGGACTGGTAATATCAACTTCAATTACCAAGTCTGGGGGAGGAGCGGTTGAGATGTCAAGCCTTCTCCCTAGAATGCGATCAACATTTTGGATATAAAAACAGGAATCTGGTTCTGCACCTTGTTCTAAATCTTCACGGTTGAGAGTCGTCGAACCAAATCCCTTAATCTTCAAGTCCAACTCCTCAGTCAAAGCTGTAACAATCCGTTTAAGCAAACAGTTAATAGTTTCATGCAAGTCGGATGGCATGAGAATTTCTAAGACTCCTTGAGAGTATGAAAATCGCGAGGCTCTCTTGTCTCCTGCTTCTGCTAATAAGCTTTCGTAAGTCTGCCAACTGATATTAGATAATACTACCCGTTGTGTAGTTTTTTCCGGTGAGAGGTTAATGAGCGTAACGGTCATATTTCGCTCCTCCTTACTCAATTAATAAAATACCAAAAGCTTAAACTTTGTATTTTAAACTTTCTATTTACGAGAGAACGGGACAGACGGGGCTCGAACCCGCAACTTCCGCCGTGACAGGGCGGTGCTCTAACCAATTGAACTACTGTCCCTCGTTTTGCCGTTTTTTCAGGCACAATTTCTATTATGCCTATAACTTCACCTTTTGTCAAGAGGTTTTTTGAACTTTTATTTGGAAGCCCAAAATTTGAGTCTCTTGCAACGGGCTGAAGTTGTTGTCGCTCACCAAAATCAGACCTCTGCTAGCATCCGCCAGGACGGGGCCAAATGTCAACCCCTCAATGTTGTCTAGGGGAATTTTCAGCGTGTCCAAATCCAGCAGCAGGCGTTTTTGAGCGGTAGAAACCTCGCCCAGACGGCTTTTGAGGCTTTCGAGTGCTTCAATACGATCGCCCTTTTCCAGAGAAATCTCAAAAATTCTGATAGTTGTGCCGGTTTCCAGGGAGAAAGCACGCTCTAAACTCAGCAAGCGGTTATCGTGGATCGCCAACAAATCCACTAAACCGTTGCTAGTTAATTTTCCCACAGGATTCGCACCAGCGGGTAGCGGTTCGGTGATGTAGAGAAACGATGCTTCTGGATTGCCGCTCACCGCATCGTAGCGCAAAATCCGGCACGGGCTCCCAGTTTCCAGGGAAGCTACGGCGCCATCTTGAACTATAGCGTTTTCGGTAGCGGTGAATAGATATTTGCGATCGGGCGTTAAAGTTAAACTTTCAAAAGCGAGATTGTTGCGGATTCCTTTAGTGCCTTTGTCATCCGGCAAAAACAGTTCAGGAATTGCCAGCGTTTTCAGGAGTTTACCATCGAGGGAGAACTCTTTGATAAAAGGATTTATTTGGCGATCGACATCTCCCTCAGAAGAAACAAAAACGCTATTGCCAGTAAAAGCTATCCCTTCGGGATCTAAACTTAATTCAGGAAAACCTTTGCCGTTTTCATCTAATAAAGTAGTGACACCAGTAAAAGTAATTTGCTCTTTTTCCAGTTTACCAGATTGCAAGTTGATTTTGAGAGTATAGAAACGCGCCGGAGCCTTGCTGCTGCGGTCATCAGAAATGGCATAATAAACTTGTTTCTCGGCATCATAAGTAATGCCCGAAAGTCCGCCAATCTCCGTCCCCTGAAACGGAGAACCTGTCGGAAATATTGCTCTACCGATAAAATCTATTTTCGTAACAGCGAAAGATTGAGCTGATTGGTTTACCCAAATAGCAACACTTGCTGCCATCAAAAAACAGACAATAAATATAGTTGCTTTTCCTAGCTTTCGCATTTTACCAATAAATACATTATTACCTATCTTCCTCTTCCCTTTCTTCCTTCGCACGCTTGGCGTCTTCGCGGTTCATTACATCTAAAAATCACGGCTCATGATTCAGCAAAAAATTGGTCAACCAATCTTTAACTATGTATGTAGCACGACAGTCGTCCTCATTGTACCGGACGATCGCCTCTAGGAGCGATCGATCGCCAGTTTTAAGCCAATCGTCGTACCAGCAGACGCACTGAGCACCATTAGCCTTAGCATCTCGCCAGTCAAAACCCAGCCAGCGGGCCATTGGTTTGAGTGCGTAACTTTCCACCGGCATAATCGCTTTTTGCGTCACTTGTTTGTGAATATCTACAAACCGTTTCAGCACGGGTTTCCACAAATAAGCTGGAGTATTGTAAAGTTTAGCCAGCCGCTTAAAAGTCTTGACTTCGTAGTCGCAAAAATGGAAAATCGGAGCAATAGGATAAGCCCACATTAATTCTAAAAATTGCTCCCAGATTGCACCTTCCTCTGCTGCTGATTCTGCTAAAAAACCGTGGAATTTTTCCGTATTGTTGTACCTGTCAACAACTAAGACTCCGTGGAGGTAATCCAAGTTTAACTCTGGTTCGGCTTCAATATCAAAGTAGAGTTCGATTGGGGCGATCGGCAAAAACACAGATTGGGAATAGGGAATTGGTTTCTTGCGGAGAATTGGCGCAGGTATAGAAGATGTCGCAGGTTGATTTTCTGTAGTTTTGACGACCTCACTTTTACCTATTACTAAACTCTTTACTGCCATTTCTGGCATGATAAATTGATTAACTTCTGCCTCTTCCCTTCTTCCTTCTTTCCTCACACCTACATCCGTTAAACTTGTTAAATTCCGTACAGTGTTCGCTGCCGAAATTCTATCCGTTACATCCGTTACAAAATCCGTTGCCAAACTTCCTTCTTCCCGCAACAGCGGTTGATTTAGCAAGTGAGATCGAGCTTGCTGCACCACATCAAAAGCAACTCTGTCAGGGAATTCTGGATACTCAGCCAGCAGTGCGGAACTAGCATTAGCGAGAGCTTCTACATCAGTAATTCCGAGAGTTTTTAGTCTAGCATAGCGGCTGGCAGTAACTCCCGGCAATAAGGAAAGATGTTTAATAGATTCTGCTTCGGCGTGACAGATAGTATACCAACCGCAAAGATTGCACTTTTGCCGGGAAATGAACACCTCTGGTTTATCCCGATTTTCTATCATCCGAATGCAATCATCTAAAATCTCGAACATCTGAGGAGTTCGCTGGTCGAGATTCACGGAGTATAGCCCTTTTTTTCGCAGCATCAGCCACGCAGTCTCTGGCATTGTTTCCTGTACGGAAGCTAAAACTTGGGCGTGAAAAGCTGCGATAATTTGATACTCTTGTTTTGGTCGCTTGCTAAGCCAAATATCCGCAGTAATATAACTCCAATTGCCAAATTTTGATTGTCCCGGCTGTTTGATTAATAAATGGGGGCGGCTGATCAGGGTAATGTTTGAAGAGTGAAGATTGGAGGATGAAAGATGAACGGGAGTTTCGGGGATTTCGCCAAATTCTGGGAAATATTGACTGTCAATTCCTACCAGAGAAGTTGTTGCGCCGTTGGTTTGGCCGAATTCGCCCTGGATCAGAACTCCTCGGTAAATGCGATCGACCCCTTGCTGCATTAAACTCAATGTAGCGGCCGCGCCGGCTTCCCAATCCCCTCTAGGATAATATGGTTGTTGGTAAGTCTCGTGTTCCAAAGCTTGCTGCTGGTATGCCGCGCTGTCGCGCATCAGTTTCAGCAAAAAGTCGCTGGGGGGATCTAGTTGTTTCCAGTCTCTGCAGGTGTCTAAAAATGCTCGGAGATTGCATCGTTGATAGGAAAGTAGCAGTTTGTCAGTTATTAACATTTAGTATTCGCAAGGCATAGAATAATTAGAAGGAAAGCACTACAGGGATTTTGACAGGGATACACGGATTGATTATTTAGCTTGAGGCCAAAGTCAAAGGATAGAAAGTTCACACCATCAGTTATTCAATATTAACGCTATCAATAATTCGCCAGAAAAAATGACAAAGGACAATCACCGGCAACAATTCCCAGCTTTGGCCAATAAAGCTTATTTTAACTACGGCGGACAAGGGCCGCTGCCTGAGCCTGCTTTAGAGGCGATTTATGAGGCTTACAAACGGGTGCAGCTTGGGGGGCCGTTTTCGGGGGAGGTGGGGGCTTGGGTGGTTCAGGAGGCGATGCTGACGCGACGTGCGATCGCATCTGAGTTGACCGTACCTCCTGAAACCATCGCCCTGACTGAAGATGTCACCGTCGGCTGCAATATTGCGCTGTGGGGCATTGACTGGAAAGCAGGCGACCATTTGCTGCTTTCTGACTGCGAACACCCCGGCATTGTAGCTAGTGTAATGGAACTTCAGCGCCGTTTCAACATTGAGGTTTCGGTTTGTCCGTTGGCGGCTACTTTGAATGAAGGCGATCCGGTGGCGGTGATTGCTGATAGTTTGCGGCCAAATACTCGGTTGTTGGTTATCAGTCACATTTTGTGGAATACTGGCCAAGTTTTGCCTCTGGCTGAGATTGTGAAAGTGTGTCATGAACCCCCCCTAACCCCCCCTTGGCAAGGGGGGGGACAAGAGAAGTTTTCCCTGGTTCAATCCGAGGGGCAAACAGATATAAAACCCCCCCTAACCCCCCCTTGGCAAGGGGGGGGACAAGAGGAGTTTTCTCTGGTTCAAGGGGATGGGCAAGAGGATTTGTCCCTGATTCAAGGGGGAGGACAAGAGGAATTGCCTGCAAAGAATCACAAAGTTAGAGTGTTAGTTGATGCGGCTCAATCTGTGGGGGTTTTGCCTTTAAATTTGATTGAATCTGGGGTTGACTTTTATGCTTTTACTGGTCATAAATGGTGGTGCGGCCCGGAAGGTTTGGGGGGGCTTTATGTGAGTGCTGAAGCTTTGGCAGATTTGCATCCGGTGTTTATCGGTTGGCGGGGAATTGTGACGGATGCTAATGCTAAAGTTATGGGGTGGAAGTCGGGAGCGCAGCGCTATGAAATTGCGACTTCGGCTTATCCTTTGTATGCGGGTTTGCGGAGTGCGATCGCCCTGCAACATGAATGGGGTACGATCGAGGAAAGGTATGCAGAAATCTGCCGTTTCAGTAAGTATCTCTGGCAGCGTTTGTCGGAACTTCCCGATGTGGAATGTTTGCGGACATCTGCGCCGGAAGCTGGTTTGGTTTCGTTTCTATTAACTAATGGGATGCCGCACAAAAAGCTGGTAGATTTGTTGGAGAAACAGGGGATTATGGTGCGGACTATTCTTAATCCTGATTGTGTGCGGGCTTGTGTTCACTATTTTACAACTGAGGCGGAGATTGATAAGTTGGTTGGAGAAATAGCCATTCAATTAGTATAGTCTCTAGCTTGAGGATTCTGCTAAAATTAAAACTAGATTTCGGAGGCGACTGAGATGTTAGTCAAGAATATCGAAATCCCGAAAACTCAAATAGTTGACTTTTGCCAGCCCTGGAAAACTACTGAATTTGCCTTATTGGGTTCGGTGCTGCGAGATGATTTTCGCCCAGACAGCGACATAGATGTTCTAGGATAGGCATACTTACTTTTCTTTAATCCCTCTACTACTTGCTCATGTTTTGCTTTCTCTTTTGGTGTCGTTGCTGTCTTAATTAAATCTTCTCTCTCTTCCTTTGGCTATCTAACTCCTTGTTAATTTGTGCCATTACCTGAAATCTATCGGCAACTACTTGAGCATTCGGCATTAGTTCTATTACTAAATTTTTATAACCTTTCCACAAATCTATACTTACTTCTTCTATTGACTCTAAGACCTCTGTACCCCATCCTCTCATGACTTGACTAATTTCTGATTGTGTCCTTCCGGCTAAAATGCCGATTAATTTAGACTTATCTAAGTCTATCAATACTGCACAGTAATTTCCTTTTCCTTTGATTATCGCTATTTCATCCATCCCTAGTCTCTTCAACTCGCTGGGTTTTGATTCCGGCGTTGCTGAGGCTGCATCTTTTAAAATCCTTTCTATCTCTTCTGTTGTCACTACTCTTTTTTTCGCGACACTGTGGATATCGTTCTCTAGAACTTCCTGTAGGATTTGGCTGGCTAGCCGTTTTGTGTAAGTCCTTCTTTTTCTGATAAAATCTAAGTCTTCACTAAACAACTTGTGACATTTTTCACCTTTGAATTGCCGTCTATTAATCTCTAAAAATACTAGCTTTTCTCCCCAAGGTAAATCTTTAACTATAGCGGTTCTCAAAAAAGTGAGGTATGCCCACGGAGGCCACGGAGGCCACGGAGGCCACGGAGGCCAGTCGTACCTCATATGAGATCTCGAAAGGCTATATATATCGATGATTTTGATGGACTTTATGACTTTTTGTTCGACAACGAGGACAAATACTTTCTTTTCCGATTGGCTCAAGCTGTAAAATTATCCCAATCCCTTCAGGCTGACGCTGCGAAATTACGTTGATATCCTCTAGATTCAGAAGCTCTGTTAGAAGTTTGATTCCCTTTTTCTTAACCATGACTGTAAATGCATCTCAACCGCTCTTTTCTTCTGTCTACAGTCAATAATAAATGCGCCTCATGTGTCAATACTCGTGGGGATTTGCTCACTATTAGACACACTAAATTTATCTCTTGTTTTCTTGTTTCGCTATATATTTAGCATACTAGGTACTGAAGACCCATTATTATTACATATTATAGTTGGGGTAATTGTCAACAATAAAACCTGATCATTACTTCAACCTTACATAACTAATTAATCAATCAGTGGTGCTTCTCTGACTTATTCAGCAAACCCTACTTAGTAGTGGTTGGTAGGAATTGTATGAGGACAGATTTGAGTAATGTACCCCAACTCCTTTGAGTGTCATAAAATTGCGATTGTAGTCCTAGGCAACTCTGTCGTTTTTGTTCATAGAATTCGTGGTCGTCACACAATTTGAGCAGTGCGTCAGTGTAACCATTGATGTCATCCGGTGGAACTTCTACAATGGCATCCTGCATAGAGTAAATAGCTGGACAGACTGCTGAAGTGACGACAGGGCGACCTGACAAGATGCCTTCGGCGACAACTTTGTTGAACCCCTCTATAAAGTCACTCTTTGTTGGCACGATAACAACGTGCATTCGGTTGAGAATCTGACCCATTTTTTGCTTGTTGCAGTGACCGTGGCATACAAAGTTAGAATCAATCCCCTCAAGCTTTGCCGCCGCACGCACAGATTCTAGGGCAGACCCGTCTCCACAAAGCTCGAATGTGATGTCCTGTCTGCCAAGAGTCGCCAAACGCTTCGCAATTTCCAGAAGATCGAAAACGCCCTTATCTCGTTCAATTCGACTCGCGAATAGGACTCGAAATGGCTTTCGTTTTTGATCGGGAGTATCTATCCCTGCAAACTGCTCGCGGCGATATGTGGGGGAAAAATTCAAAATTTTCCCATGTTTATTAGCTGTAAGCTCTGCTACCTGCTTAGATATATCGTCGGAAATTGTCAATATGGCAGTGCAACTGCTAGCAAAAAAATAATGGCTGAGTTTTAAAATTAATTCTTCCACCTTGCGTTTCGGAATATATTTACGCCACAAAGTGCAATGTAGTGATGGGATGACAGCCACCCCAAACCAAGGAAGTAGCGACAAGATAAACCAGTGTGTTGTTCCATTGCTGACTACTGCAACGTCGGCTCGGAAACGAATAGCTGAGGCAATCAACCGCAGTCCATACCACAATTGACCTAAGTGATAAACTAGACCCGATGAAGAACCCAGTGGAATTGGGCGATGCTCAATCAGGAATCGACCATCATGCAAGGATTTCCTTTCCTCGCATGAAGAGATTACATAAGCCTCTGCATCCAAGTCTCGACACACATCGTAGAATTGACCGGAATAGGTGTTTGAAAGCTGTGAGGGATCGTCTTGACCCACAACCCAATGTTTATAGGTACCAATTACATTTCCACAACCAGCAGCATAAAGAATTCGCAGCTTTTGGGACATTGTTTTTCTATTTAATAGAGTATTTGCCAGTTACTTCCTTGCCAGAAGCTTTGTCATGAGCTACATATCTTAATTCATTGGCGCTAATTAATAATAGCTACTTTCGGGTCAGAAATGTTGAGTAGAGATACAAAACTTTACATAATTTGCGTTATGTAAGATCAATACTTCGGACAGTTTTAGATATAGTCGAGTCTCCAAAACCCTTGCTGGCTATATGCTGGACTATTTTTTCAAGGTTTAAGTAGGGCTTGCTGAATAATCGATCGCACTTGACGTGGCGAAAGGTTAAGAGATGGCACGATCGAGAGTAAAGTGCAAGATAAACAGGTAGAATAGGTCAAAACCCGTGCATCACCATCTGCGATCGTGTACAAAAAAGCTGAGCTTGCTCCCCTCCCACCCTTAGACTTTGAACTAGCTTTCCTGATGTAAATTGTCAGCCCTCAACCGTTGGGTAAAAATGGCCCAAATAATCCCGTGGGATGAATTTGAATCAGAATATGCGGCCAACTTCCCCGCAGAAAAGGGGGCGCCAGCCAAATCCTTTCGGATAGCATTGGGGCATTAATTATTAAAGAAAAATTAGGAATTAGCGATCGCCTCACAGTAGAACAGATTCGGGAAAACCCCTATCTACAATACTTTATTGGTCAATCAAGCTACAGTAACGAGCTACCCTTTGACCCATCTCTATTAGTTCATTTTCGGCAAAGAATTAGTCCGAACTTAATTAATAAAGTCAACGAACGAATGGTTGAAAAAATCCGCTCCATCACCCCAGTTAAACCAGAAAAAAAAAGGATTCGGACGCCAAAAATGACTCACTTAATCGCGGAAAATTAATCATAGATGCTACCTGTGCCCCAGCCGACATTAGTTATCCAACCGACTTAGGACTATTAAACGGGACCAGAGTTCATACAGAAAAAATCATAGACATCCTGTATAAACAAATCAAATAAAAAACCCATAAAAAACCAAGAACCTACCGTAATCTAGCAAGAAAAGACTACTTAGCAGTAGCTTTCGCAAAGACGAACCACCCGAAACAAAAGAAGACAGGCAATTAAAAAACAACTTCAATATATCAAAAGAAACCTCCCTCATATTGAACAGCTAATCGAGTCAGGTGCGACCTTATAAGGTCTGAACAAAAAGCAATATAAAACCAGGCTATTCCTCACAGAAATCTATCGCTAGCAGCAATGGTTATTTGACAACAATAAACAGAGTATTGAGGATAGAATAGTAAGTTTAAGTCAGCCCCACATTCGCCCGAGAGTCAGAGGAAAAGCCGGAAAAAGCGTAGAGAGGCGAGCCAAACTATCAGCCAGTTGTTTTGAAGGATATGTATTCTTAGACCGGATGAGCTGGGATAACTTTAATGAATCAGGAGACTTAAAAGCACTCTTTAGAAGCATATCATAGGTGCACAGGATATTATCCAGAATCCGTTCATGCAGATCGCATTTACCGAAATCGGGAAAACCGAGCATGGTGCAAAGAAAAAGGAATTAGAATCAGTGGACCGCCCCTAGGGCGTCGGTTCAGTATTAGGAGTTGACAAAAAAAGGACTTTATGAAATTAGCCAGTCCATGAGTTAGACTCT
>NZ_JAUBTU010000040.1:0-60914 GCF_036705085.1 Microcoleus sp. B6-A1 | reverse complement strand
AAACCTCTTTAAATATACTTAATATTCTTATTATATCATATTAGTTATTTATGTAATTAATTTTGTTTAACTACTTAACAACTGCCAACCTTGCTCCAACACATCCACCGCCTCCCGGTGTCGCCCCGCCAGCGCCAACACCCGCCCATGTCGGAACCAAGCATCAGCTAACTGCGGCTGTAGCTGCATTCCCTGAGCAGAGAACGCACATCCGCGCTCCATATCTTCAAAATGTTCCACCAGCACCCGTCCCGTCGTCGCCCAGACACTCCAGCGCTCTGGAAACCGCTCCAACATCTCTTCCACTAAAGGTTTGAGCTCATCTCCTCTCCCCGCCACAGGTAAAATCTCGCACAGCGCCCGATAAATTTCCCCATCATTGGGATACAACCGATACGCCTTCAGCATCGCTTCCGCCGCAGCAATAGAATTCCCGGTGCGGAAGAGACATCGCCCATAGAAATACCAGCCACCAAGATTCAGCGGATGCTGCTCGACAAACTCTTGCAAAACAGCCACTCCTTTTTTCCACTCCCCTCGAAACAAGTGGTACTGCGCCAGCGAATCATGAACATAAGCAGCATTGGGAGTAATTCGCAGCATCGTCTGAATCATTTGCTTTGTCCGCTTACCTTCCTCACCCCCAACTAATCCCCTACCACAGCGACTATCCGCCAGCAGTTTGAGACTCCGCAAATCCTGGGGAAACACCTCCAGCACTCGCTGCAAAAGTTGTTCCGCTTCCTGCAAGTTCCCCAACATCATCAACGCATCGTAGCTGTGACTATTCGCTACAACCTCATTCGGATTCAGTTGCAAAACCGTATCAAAAGCTTGCAACGCTGCAATGGGAGCTTCTTTTTCCAAATAAATAAATCCCAGAGCCAGCCAGTGAGCCGTATTCTCTGGTTCTAGCAATGTTGCTTGTTCAAAAGACACCGCCGCCTGCTCAATACAACGGCGACACACTGCAATTAATCCATTAATATGATGTCCGACTGCTTCGTTATCAGATAAACTTTTAGCTGTTTCATAAACTGCAATTGCCTCTGTTTCTTTCCCCATCAAATGTAATATTCTGCCCAATTGCAATTGCACATCAATTAATTGAGGTTGCCGTTGTAGCACTTGGCGATATTCTTCCACTGCTTGCTGCCAATTTCCCATTGCATATAGCAGTTCGGCTAATTCCTTTCGTTTCTTCCATCCAGTCGGATACTTTTGTACGTATTTAGTTAATGTTTTAAGCTTGATATCTTGCCTGGTGAGTTTCTCATCTAAAACTAGATAAGCATTCATTTCCACCCCGGTAAGCTGATTAAGCTGTACCAGGCAAGTAGCAGTGACTCTAGACATATTGGAGTAAACCTATTATAGTTAATGGCTTTTAAATGCACCCCAATATCTGCAACACTTTCCTTTTAAGGTATGTTGTTGCGAGTTAGCGCTCTTATCTGAGTTTTCATAAGAGCGCTAAAGCGCAACAACGTACCAAACTCGCCCCTACAATCAGACTTAAAAATCTCTGTATTCCGTAAGATTTCGGAATTATTTCCAACTCAAAAGGCTGGATGAGCTATATCTCGTATGTAGCAGTGAATCAAGATAAGTAGTTGTTACCTTATAATCAATTGGCTGTTGCACATACTCTTCTACCCTCAACATTTCATATCCGGATGTTTTCGGTTCATCCGAGTTCGGTTCCTCGACTTCTGCCGTATCCAAACCTAAACGATAATTGTGCAACTGCTTTTGCAGAATCTCTCGTGCCAGTTGGATGCGTTTACGCACATTATTCTCAGAAAGAGCCAATTTTTTGGCAATATCTCGGTAAGGCATCTCCTCATACCACCGCAAAATGGAAGGGTCTCGCAGTTTGGCAGGTAGACTATTAATAGCACGGCGTATGTGTTGGTTCGTTTCCTGACGGAGCATGGCAGCTTCGGGTGATTCGCTGCTACCAGCAATTCCCTCATCTTCTGAAATATTTTCAATGTTCTCAACACCCTTTGCACCTTTCTTGCGTTCTCGATATATATCGATGCAGATATTATGAGTTAGTCGAGCCAACCAAGCTTTAGGATAACTAATTGTGTCAGCGAAAGAGGGCATTTTCTCCCAGGCTTTTTGCCTTGCTCGACTCAGTGCTTCTTCTGCCTCTACCCGATCGCCTCCCATCCATGTTTGACAGCAACGGTAGAGATAATCTTGATGCCATATCCATAACTGCCAGAACGCCCTTTTGTCGCCTTGAGACAGGCGTTTTAATAGGAGTTGCTCGTCTAATTTTGTCTCACTTGTGGCTTTTTGAGCGATAAGGCAACGAAATCTGTGGATAGTTACATTCGTTGTTACATTCTCTGTCAAGCTTTCTTTATCTAGCATCAAGTTGTTCCTTCACTAAGACAGCCATTGGCTGAACAAGCTTAAAGTCCAGTCTGCCTCTTGTCCTCGCTGTAAACAATCGCAGTTTTGGCAGTTAAGATCCGAAGTTAAGGATTTTTCCTCCTCAAATCCCCAGCCAATACCGCCCGTAGGGGTGTAAAAGCTGGAAAATTTAGCGGCTACCCTTCTATGGCGGGAGAATAAACTTCTTTGGAGAAAGGGGTCTATAACCAAAATGTCCCGTTTTAGCTTGGTAGCCAATTTAGCCACCTCATGAGCCAAATTTGCTAAAATTCAGAAAAATTTCCTAAAATCATGGAAAATACTCTCTTATTTCGGTTGTTTAGCTTAACTAACGGCTATTAAGTTATCTAGTTTTTTAAGTTCCAGGCTAATACAGTAGGATTGCAGACGATTTCCGGTGCAAACGAGAGGGATTGAAAGCATTTCCTCTATTTTTTCAATTTAATAGTTAAATGTACAGTACCTTAACTTGAATAACCCTATGTATCAGCCTAAATACAGACGCAGGCGCGGTGTCATCCTTACCCCTCAAGGATCGAGCAAACTTCAGAAAGCGAAATCTGAGGCGGAATTTAAAGAAAACTGTGGCTACCGGTACACTCTTGAAAAGTTGAGCGATCGCACTGGCTTAGCTGTAGATACCTTGCTCCGGGTCAATAATGGCTCTACTACCGTTGATAAGCAAACCCTCAAGCGCTATTTCAGGGCTTTTAATCTAATTTTGGAACCATCTGATTATTCTTGGCCAGAAACTCAGATTAAAGAAGTTGAACCCGATCGTGTAGATGTAAAGCCTGAATTACCGGGGGGTCAAGTACCTCTCGATTCGGCGTTTTATGTAGAACGCCCTCCCATTGAATCTCGCACCTGCGAAGCGATTTTGCAACCAGGTGCCTTAATTCGCATCAAAGCTCCCCAACTAATGGGTAAAACTTCCTTGATGGCAAGAATCCTGGAACGGGGGAGAAAACAGGGCTATCAAACAGTGGTGTTGAATCTCAAGCTGGCTGATGAAAAAGTATTCACCAATCTGGATCGATTCTTGCAATGGTTTTGTGCTTGCGTGAGTCGGAGCTTGAAGCTACCGAACAAACTAGCAGACTATTGGGATGAGATGTTTGGTAGCAATTATAACACCACAGATTATTTTGAGAATTATTTATTAGCTCAAATCGATTCACCGCTGGTACTCGCCTTAGATGATGTCGATCGCGTTTTCACTCACCCCGAAATTGCCTCTGACTTTTTTGGTCTGCTGCGAGCTTGGTACGAAAAAGGAAAGTATGGCGATCGCAGTAGTAATATCTGGCAGCAACTTCGGTTAGTAGTAGTACACTCGACAGAAGTTTATATTCCCCTCAATATCAATGAATCCCCATTTAATCTAGGGCTGTCAGTTGAAATACCTGATTTTACCAGCCCTCAAGTGCAAGATTTAGCACTTCGGCATGGATTGAATTTGCCAATACAGGATGTAGAGAAACTAATACATTTTGTGGGTGGAAATCCCCATTTAATCCGATTGGCTTTATATCATATTTGGGCGCAGGATATCTCGCAGGAACAAATGTGGCAAATAGCACAAGTGTGGAAAATTGTCACAAAACTTTATATTATTCCCTATATTCCTCCTCTACACCCTAATCTTATCCGGTAAAAATCCGCTTCTAGAAATCGAACCGGATACCTGTTTCTAAATCCAGAATTAAGCTTTAGTCAGAAGCAAAAATTTTGACTTAGAAACAGACCCGCCGCCGGATTTGGGTGTAGAGTCTCACTACACAAATTATTATCTAAATAAGTTCACAATCTATTCTTCCCTTGGCGTTCCCGAACTTTGGAGATAGCGCGGGCAAACCTTAGAACTATATCAGCTTGTAGAGGGAAAATACGATCGTGCTGCTCAAAGTTTAGCTTTTCCATTTTTGGCGATCGCAGAAGTACCCGGATTTATTGAACAAAGCAGGGCGATCGGACAAATAGCAGCCGTCAGTTGGTTTCCGACAAGAATTAGAGAAAATTTGCCACATAGCGAGGAATAAAAGATGCACAATAGATACGCATCAACTCTATATTTAGCGTGTATATGGCGCACATTTTCGCTATAAATAGCGCCTCACACTCTAGAAAAGATATATCATCATTATTTCTTTCTCATCCTTCTCTGGGAACCTCTTTTAGGCAGTCGCTTAATTTCTGTTTCGCCTCCTTGAAATTCTACTTCTTCTCTAATTTCTACAGTGACACTTTTAACATCGCTTTCGGTCATTTGTTTCTTTTCATCAATTCCCTCATAATCCGGTAGATTTTCTATTAACTGCACGTCCAACCCAGAAGCTGGAACCGACAATTCTTCGATTTTTTTACTAATTTCAGTTTCTTCAAGCTCCTGCTCAATTTCCGCCACCACTAAATCTTCCTCGAAAGCAGGAAAATCATCAATTTCTTGACTAATTTCATTTTCTCTGATTTCCTTCTCTACTAGCTGCATTGATAACTGCTGCTTTTCCCTTGACAATTCCTCAACCTTAGTCGCAAGCATTCTAATCTGTTCGTTGAGAAGGCGAATTTCTCGGTTTTGCTGCTGAATCATTTCTTCAGCATCAGCAAGAGTTCGATTTCTATCTAATATCACCTCATTTTTAGTTTCTAATTCCAAAGCGCTCATAGCCGCTTTAATTACATTATAAAAATGTGGCTTAGATACATCAACTTGTTTAGCATTATGGCGACTTTTTCCCAAAAGTCCAATCTTTTGTCCTTGCTTAACAGCCAAAACAAAACCTTGATGATTTTTAATTTTTAATTCTTTGACAAAATCCACTTGAACTAAACTGCAAATATATTTGTGACAGTCAAAATAAAACTCTGCTTTCATAAAAAAGCACCCCTTTCTGCTATAGTCCCGCAGAATTATAGCACGAACAGAGTTTTTGCGGTCAATAAAAAGAAATAAATAATCGATCGCCCATTTTGGTAAAAACTAAATTTCATCATCAACAACATCTTCCGACAACTCTATCACACCGGCAATCAACTTCCAACAAGGGTCATCTCCCTCCCAATCATCGGGCCGCCAAGGCATACTCAAACTCACTGTTACCAAACAAGCTTTTTGCGGTAGATACCCCAATTCTAACTTTCTAATAAACACTGGATCGGTAATTGTTGCAGCCAATCTTTGACCATGCTGCGTGACAATAGATCCTTCCCATTTATTACCACCTTCAAATCTTTGACTTAGCTTTTGTACCGTAAATCTTACTGCTTTGACTAATTGCAAAGTTACGCGATCGCCTTTTGGCAAAGACTGCATATACTCTACCGTAACAT
This sequence comes from Microcoleus sp. B6-A1, assembly GCF_036705085.1. Classification (NCBI taxonomy): domain Bacteria; kingdom Bacillati; phylum Cyanobacteriota; class Cyanophyceae; order Oscillatoriales; family Microcoleaceae; genus Microcoleus; species Microcoleus sp. B6-A1. The sequence goes on along the minus strand of NZ_JAUBTU010000040.1, from coordinate 55,172 downwards.
ATCGCAAATCGTTGTGTAAAATATATGCTTGACTATTGCAATATTTCAACAAATATGCTGGCGGAACCTTCCCAACTTGCCGCCATTTTCCCGGTAAAACAGAAAGATTTTCACACTCAAACCCAAAGTCTGGCCCCGTCTTCGCCAGAGGAATTTCTAGAACATCTAACAACGCGGGTTCAAGTCTATTTATCTGCCGCATTTCTTTAGGAATCTGACCATCGGGTAAGTCAGAAACTGGACGCACCCACTTACCTTTAACCTCATTAATTCCGGCGATGCACCTGTCGCCGCGTTTCCAGGAATTAGCGAGACAAATTATCCGAGTCATTCGATTTTAGATTTTAGATTTTAGATTTTAGATTCATCCCACAATGATACAGTATTTTCCCTAAATTACAGATGATTAATGGTGACATTTTTCCACTTATCGCTGAGATATTCAGCAACTAAGCGGCGGTGACAATTATGAGGTTTTGGTTCGCTACAAAGCAGACACGCACAGTCCATAATATCCGATGAAACCTTGTGTTCAATTTGTCGATCGCCCATTAAGCCCAAAAACTTCTGTTCATAAACCTCCCAATCTCCCTTTTTCTTTTTATAATCATCCAAAATATCTTGAGTCGGCGCTAAATCCCGAATGTGAACGTACTCAATATTGCCAATTGTTCGCAAAAAATACTCTAAATCTTTCCGCTTAGCAAAACCCGCCAACTGCGACACATTATTCAGCCGCGTATCTATAACCCTGCGGACTCCCGCTTGCATCAAAATCCCAAAAAACTCCTCCGCACTTTTTTGAGTGAAACCAATTGTAAATAAATTAATTGCTTTCTTTTGTGACATAAGCGATGTCCAATCCGTGACGATAATAAGCTGTTTCTAAATCAACTATTTCCTGTTTAACTTGAGGCTCTAATTCAAACAAGCTTAGCTGAATTGGCTCATTATTTTTTTTTCCTTTGTTAAACTTGCTCAAAAGTCTTTCTTCTAAATCTTGGTGCGATTCTAAATTGCCATCGGACAGAATATGATTAATCTGTAAATTAAAATCTTTCAACTTGTGGCAAACTAAAATAGTTCTATGACAAGTAATCGGGTCTTTTTCGGCACACATTAAACAGATTTTATAGTTGGCTGCGCCTTTGAGTAAGCGCTGAATTCCTGCGGAAAATAGAGGAGTTGCTGCTATGCGATCGTACAACGCTTTACCGCTAGTATCGTAACAGCTTAAATCCTCCGGTCTCGCGCCCAACTCTTTGCCTAAAAAAACATATTGAATGCCGACATTTGACAGATAAGCTGTAATTTCGGATTTATTAAAATGAGGTAAATAGCGGCTAAACGGATGGGATCGCACGTCCGCAACCGCCGTAATTCCGTGTTGTTGCAGCAGCAAAACAAACGCTTCAATACTCAGATTGGAGTGTCCGATCGTAAATAATTCCATTGCTTCGATTTTACTATTCAGTCTTTGCCTTGCGGAGGAGAGTTTGTGTATCCCGATGGTTTCAACCTGTAGACTTCAACCTGTGGGTTTTTTCACGAACTTTTGAATCAAAAGTTGCAAAGCCAGCAGCATCAAACCCAAAGACGCAAAAGCAAAAACACCCGCGCCCAAAGCCACAATCCCCATGACTAAAGTTCGCACAGCCGCGCCAATATTAATCGCCGTCACATTGTCAGAATGAATGGGGGAATTTGCAAAAGTTTGGACTATAGACAAAGTTAGCGCGTACAAAGCCGCCGCAAACCCGCCCGCGATCAGCGAACCAATCACGCACCGCAAAATCGTCGGCTGCGTCGAAGATGCAGAGGTTGCATCTCCAGCCGAACTCAGAGGTTTAGAAGTAGAATTTGGATTAGTTAAATCAGTCATTGCGATTTTAGATTTTAGATTTTAGATTTTAGATTTTTGGTTAATTTACCAAAACTAAAATCTCTGTTGAAGACATTTTATCAGTTCTTCGATCTCCATACACTCTGCGAAAAGTTAGATTCATCTTGACCCATAGCCTGTTAGACAGGTTTAACAGGCGAGCGCGATCCCACCCTCTTCGAGTTACACCCTCGGAATCGGCGCTTTTACATCATTTCCCTCCGAAAAAATCCGAATCCCAGTATTGCTAAACTGTGCTACCCAAAAATCCAAATCGGGAGAAGCGATCGCACTTTTAACCCGTTCCAAAACCTGCTGAGCCTGCTCTGAAGACTCGGCCAGCGCAAACACCGTCGGCCCGGAACCCGACATCATCGTTCCCAAAGCCCCCGCCGACTCAAAAGCCTCCCGCAACTGCAACACCTGCGGGTACACAGGCAAAGCAACTTTTTCTAAATCGTTGTGCAGCAATTGACCAATTTTCGATCGATCTTTTTGGGCGATCGCCCCCACCATCGGGCCCGAATGCAGCCGTTGCCGGCGGCACTCCAAATCTGCCGCTGCACAATAGGAACTACTGAACTGCTGCCGATAAGTTTGATACGCCCATGCGGTAGAAAGACTGAGGTTACGGTACTTGGCCAACACCACAGAAAAGCCCCCCAAATCAGGCAGTGGCGACAGTTGATCCCCGCGACCAGTTGCCAAAGCCGTACCTCCAGCAATGCAAAAAGGCACATCCGAACCCAAAGTTCCCCCCAACTCTTGCAACTCCGACTGAGTAAGTCCCAATTGCCACAGCAAATCCATCCCGACTAAAACCGCAGCCGCATTTGCAGAACCACCGGCGAGCCCCGCCGCCACCGGAATCTGCTTGTGAATAACAATCTCGACTCCGCCGTATTTCGCCAAAGCATCGGGGAATTGCTTCGCCAACAAATCCGCCGCCCGGTAGGCCAGGTTATTCTTATCAGGAGGGACTTGTGGGTGATCGCAGCGCACGCGAATCGTGTCCGTACCGATCGCGCGCAAGTCAATTCGATCGGCTAAATCTATGCTTTGAAGTACCATCGCCAGTTCGTGAAATCCGTCGGGGCGATCGCCTATGATTTCCAGATACAGATTGATTTTTGCGGAAGCTAGCAGAGAATATGAACGCATAGGTGATTAAGCCGCAGGTGAAAGAAACCCCTGGTTGAAATTAATTGACACCAGTCAGAGTCCATTTTCTCACAACTCAAAGGAAATATTATGCAGGAAATGTGGAAAACTTTTTTTACTTCCGGGTCATTTATTCCTCACGGCCACTGCTATCTCTGGCATACCCCGTTAGTCTGGCTTCACGTTGCCTCAGATTCTATCATTGCACTCGCGTATTTCTCTATCCCGATTACACTGATTTATTTTATTTCCAAACGCGAAGATTTGCCCTTTGATTGGATCTTTGCCCTGTTTGGAGCCTTTATCGTCGCCTGTGGCATCACTCACATATTTGAACTCTGGACACTTTGGCATCCTACCTATTGGCTTTCAGGAACAATGAAAGCAATTACTGCCCTTATTTCATTTGCTACAGCCATACTTTTGGTAGACTTAATCCCTCAAGCCCTAGCACTTCCCAGTCCCGCACAGTTAGAATCCGCCAACCGACTCCTAGAAGCTGAAATTGTTGATCGCCAATTAGCCGAAGCTGCACTAAAAAAAGCCAAAGAAGAATTAGAAATTCGAGTTGAGGAACGCACCGCAGAGTTAAAGTTTCAAACTCAACAGTTAGAATTGGCAAACCGACTCCTAGCATCGGAAATTGTCGAGCGGCAATTAGCAGAAGCTGCACTAAAAAAATCTAAAGAAGAATTAGAAATTCGAGTTGAGGAACGCACCGCAGAGTTAAAGTCTCAAACTCAACAGCTCGAACAAGCCTTGTCTGAATTGCAGCAGGCTCAATCAAAGCTAATTCAAAGCGAAAAAATGTCATCTTTGGGGCAATTGGTCGCTGGAGTTGCTCATGAAATCAACAATCCGATTAACTTTATTTACGCGAATGTTACTCACGCTCGCGAGTATGCCGATAGTTTGCTAGAATTGGTGAATATCTATCAAGAGCAGTATCCGAATCCCCTACCCACACTTAAAGAAAAACTCCAGTCTGTAGATTTAGATTTTATTATCTATGACCTACCAAAAATATTAATTTCTATGAAAAACGGGGCCGAGCGCATTCTCGGTATTGTCAAGTCGCTGCGAGTTTTTTCGCGCCATGACGAAGCCGATATGAAATTAGCCGATGTTCACGAAGGAATTGACAGCACACTGATGATTTTGCAAAGCAGATTGAATGCTAAGCCGGGCTTAGGGAAAATTCAAATTATCAAAGAATATGGCAATTTACCCCAAATAGAGTGCTATCCAGGACAGCTAAATCAAGTGTTTATGAATATCCTGGCTAATGCTATTGATGCTTTAGAAGATGACAGTCACAGCCAGTCGATTGCAGCCAATGAAGCTAATCGCCCCGTCATCAAAATTTCTACTAAACTTTTAGACAGTGAAGTGGTAGAAATCCGAATTAGCAACAACGGGCCAGAAATAATCGAATCGGTGAAAAACCAGTTATTTAATCCATTTTTTACCACTAAACCAGTAGGCAAAGGCACGGGATTAGGATTATCTATTGGCTATCAAATTATCACAGTAAGACATCAAGGCGAATTGCAGTGTATTTCTGCACCCGGGAAAGGTGCAGAATTTATTATTAAAATTCCGATTAGCCTGCAAGAAACCTTTCAGAAACCCCAGAAAACCTAAATTCAACTGTTAGTAGTCACAGGTAAAAGTCTTGATAAAAAAAAACACCCATATCTCCGAATTATTTAATAATTCGGGTATCTAACACAATCCTGAACTTCAAACCTCGCACATAAGATTATTGCTCAACTTTACCCATTGCTCCACGCTTAAATCTTCAGCGCGAGATTGAGGATTGATCTGTAACTCTTCTAGCAATTGAACGAGTTTATCTAAATCCACAGCCCCTTTCAAATTATTTCGCAGCATCTTGCGCTTGCTACCAAATCCCAACTTAACTAAATTCTCCAAATAGCGCGGATTAACCGCCGCAGTTTCTATCTGTCTGGGAAGCAGCCGCACCACGGCAGAATCGACTTTTGGCGGCGGAAAAAAGTCTTTAGACGGCACATCGCAAATTAACTCGCATTCTGCTAAATACTGCACCCGCACCGACAGCGCGCCAAAAGCTGTCGAACCCGGTTTAGCGTAAAGCCTTTGGGCGACTTCTTTCTGCACTAATAGCACGATCGCATCGAAGGGTTTAGCCGCAGGAACAGATATCGTTCCCAGCAGTTTTTGCAGAATCGGGCCAGTAATATTATAAGGAATATTGGCAACAACTTTATTCGGATTTTGGAATTTGGGAAATGCCGTTAGTTCCGCCTCTAAGTCCATTTCCAGGATGTCGCCTTGTAGGAGTAAAAAATTGTCGGTTTTGCCGAGTTGTTTGGCTAGCTTGAGACACAAATCTCGATCGATCTCCACAGCAACAACAGACTCAGCCGCAGGCAGCAAACGCCGAGTCAAAATCCCCGTGCCCGGCCCAATTTCCAGGACACGATCGCGATCCAAAGAAGCCGCTTTCACAATCTTATCTAAGGCTTTCTCGCTTTTGAGCCAATGTTGAGCAAACTGTTTCCGGGGTCTGGTCGATCGCATTTTTTGAATTTTTGGAGAAATCTTAGCCTGTCATTCTATCACAGCTCTATATCTTTTCCTAACCTACGGTCATGTTTATTTTTGTTAACAGGGGTTGAATTAACCAAAAAACATGGGCACTATAAAAGGATAAACGATAAAAAATAAATTAATTTTTTCCCAATTCCCAACAGCACGACACGGAAGGCACGGATACACGGATAGCTGTTTTTCCAAATAACCAATAACAAATAACCAAGAACCAATTACCAATTCCCCAAAAATGAAATTCCAACGAGTATTTGGTACATTACCCCAAACCACAGCCAGCGCACCCGGAAGAGTAAACCTGCTGGGCGAACACACAGACTACAACGATGGATTTGTACTTCCAACTGCGATTCCCCAGCGCACAACAGTACAAATCGGCTTCAGCAGTGACGATCGACACCATGTTTATTCAGCAGAATATGACGAACTCATAAATTTTTCAGACGACGATACCATACCGCAAAAATTCGTCAGTTATATCTGTGGCTGCCTCAGACTTGTAGAAAAAGAAGGATACAAAGTACCGCCAATAAATCTCTACATTACCTCGACTGTGCCGATCGGAGCCGGTTTGTCCAGCAGCGCCGCTTTAGAAATAGCAACCCTCAGAGGACTGCGCGCGCTGCTGAACCTCCCCCTAGACGACGTGCGGCTAGCTCAAATCGGACAGCAAGTCGAAATCCGATATGCCGGCTTGAACTGCGGCATCATGGATCAAATGGCGTCGAGTTTAGCAGACACCAACACCATGCTATTGATCGACACCCGCAGCCTCGAATGCCGCCCGATACCTTTTCCCACAAACACAGAAATTTTAATAATTGACAGTGGCGAAAGCCACGAACTGGCAGCAGGAAGCGGCTACAACCAGCGACGCGCCGAGTGTGAGGAATCCGCGCGGATATTGGGAGTTAAAGCTCTCAGGGATATCGCCGATCCTCAAGCTGTCGAAGTATTGCCGGAACCCCTCAGAAGACGAGCGCGGCACGTAGTTACTGAAAACAACCGCGTACTCGAAGCGGTAAAATCTTTGCCAGCAAAACGTTTTGGCGAGTTAATGAATGCTTCCCATGCCAGTCAGCGCGACGACTACGAAGTTTCGGTGCCGGCAGTAGACACGCTGGCGGCAATCTTGCAGTCAATCCCCGGAGTCTTCGGCGCAAGGCTGACGGGCGGAGGTTTTGGCGGTGCTTGCGTAGCCTTGGTGGAGAGTGGGAAAGCGGGTGCGATCGCATCCGAGGCGATCAATCGCTACCAGCGCGCAGGTTATAGCGGCCGCGTTTTGGTTCCCGAAATTAAAGTTAATTCTTAATTCCCGAACTATCTCCCGGTAGGGAAGGCCACCGCACAGTCACGATTACCGACTCCTCCTCGGCAGACCAATAATGAGGCACTCCCGGCAGCCAGAGAGCATAATCTCCTTCGCGAGAAAGCAAGATTTCTTGTTCGGGAAATTGTAGGCGAAACCGCCCTTTTACCAGGATAGAAAGCGTCGTGGCTGCCGCATTTACCGCCCACTGAGTCCTACAATCTCCGGCGGGGTGAGTGCCCCATTTTACCTCTAAAACAGAAGTCGATCGCGCGTCGTTTTCAGGGGTAATAAAATGACCCGCAAACCAACCGCCCCGACTTGCACCTTCAGCGCCCGCATTTCCGAAAATCACTTGAGATGACATCAGCTAATCAGGTAAACAACAAAGATGGTTAGATCTGACATCTTGCACCATTTTCCATAAGCTTTTTATGGGCGGGCAGGATGCCCACCCCACAATAAATTAATTCTTTGTGGAACAGGCATCTTGCCTGTTCTGAGAATGGTGCAAGATGTTAGTTATATCTGACATCTTGCACCCTGTTCAATAAGTTTTTGATGGGCGGGATCTCCTCCCCAACCCCTACTCCCCACAATAAATTAATTCTTTGTGGAACAGGCATCTTGCCTGTTCTGAGAATAGTGCAAGATGTTAGTTAGATCCGGAGACACCATCTAACTTACTTGCGGCCCGAAGATTGACCTTCCGTAGTCGCTATTTCCCCAGCTTCCATCAACTGCTTAAAGCGACGTAAATCATTGGCAATTTGCTGTTCGGGAGCTTCGCCAAATAGTTTAGCAGCACCAGCACCAATTGCACCGCCCGGAGGATTGTATTCGATCACAACTTTTACCTCAGTACCGCGTCCTGCGGGTGCCGGTTGAAAGCGCACAAAACCCGAATTGTCAACATCAGATCCTTCCACAGACGCCCAAGCAATTAAGCGATTTTCTTCTTCGCGGACAATCTCGGCATCCCATTCCACACTATTGCCCATCGGCGCGCTGGCAATCCAGTGAGAACGTTTTTCATCGATGACAGTAACGTGTTTGAGATGCTTCATAAACCGAGGCAAATTTTCAAAATTGCGCCATAAACGGTACAATTCATCAGCCGGTTTGTCGATCGTCACCGTCTTTTCAACTTTAATGCTTTGATTCGGATCGGCAGCCGACTGCAAACCCTCCACAACCCCCAGTCCGCGCGCCGCTAAACCGCCGCCCGCAGCCGCCAGCAAAGCACCTCTGAGTGAACGCTGCGACAAACCAAAAAGCACCAGCGCCCCGCCCCCTATTAAAGATGCCCAGCGTTCCGTATCGCTGGTGTTAGTTTGGTTTTGTTTGTCGGAATTTGTCATTGAAGTAGATTCCATTGGTTTAAACCGGGTAAATTAATAGCGGAAAATAGCAGCTAAAGGCGCCTCGGCCGGCACTTGTTCCGGCGGCATAGCGTAAACAGTTCCGCCGTTGAGAATAGTTTGAATTGCTGCAGCATTCAACAAATCTTCGTCGCCCAATTCTGCCTCTGGGTGGATTTGTACCGAGTTCGTATCGGGATTAAAACTACCCCACTGCTGAACGCCAAGAGCAACAAATAGTCGATCGACTCGTCCAAAATAAGCAGCCGAAACAGCTTCTTTCAAATCAGCAGAAATTTTATCGCTTCCTGTGAGATCGTGGTATTGTGCGATCGCCTCTGACTGAGCCTGCAAAAACAAAGGTTCCACCAGCGGCAAAGCTTCGGCCCGCAACTCTTCCGGCTTGAGAAGTTTCTGACTGCCTGTAATTCCTTCTTCAAGTAAATGCGGGTAGGTATTGGCTTCTCGGTAAAGCGGGAGCAAATATTCCACTCCAGCTAACACTAAAGGAGCTTTTTTATTTCGCAAATATTCGTGCAGCGCCGCATCAATTATGTGGAAATACTGCAATATTTCCTGCTGGGGTTCATCTCGGTCTGGACTTCCTTGACCGTGAAAACTTCCCGGCTGCTGAAAAGAATTATTAGTGCCTCCTTTTGAAGTAGCAATCCGAAACTGACCATCTTTAGCAGTCGGGTCATATCGCAAAGCCTCCTCAAGGCTTTTCGGCAAGTTTTCAACTTCAACTTCCCGAGCACTGTAAGCCGTACACCGAATCAGCCTCACTTCCTTTTTACTGAGAGCTAAAACATAAAATAAATTATTTCCTGTCAGCATAGGCATCAGCGGTTTGACGTGAAAATTGTCGCTCACAACCACTAATTCGTCAAAATTCACCGGACAGGTATAGTAGCGGAAAAATCCCGAACCGACAAAAATCGCCAGCAGGTTGCTTTGATTTTCCCAAAAGTTTTCCTGGTCAATTTCTGCTCGGACTGGCTCTAGCAATTGGGCAGCTTCTTTTTTGTCAAATCCGTACTCTACTATTTGGTCTTCAGCCTCTCTGATTAAATTTTTGAACCGAATCGGATTTTGTTGAATTTCTGTTCCTTGAGCGACTGGCATATAAATTGATACGCACAATCCAGGAGATTGTTGTACCAGTGCTTTGAATTCCTCTACAGATATTAATTTCACCGCTGAAACTCCTTTTCTAAGGGGGGTTTTGTAATAAAAACAACCGATTCTTTAAAATGTATCTCTCCTGACGCGGCTCCTGCGTCTGCCTAAAGTAAGGATCGGCTGCTGTAGAGCATTTCATCCCCGAACTAAAACGGGGTTTCCCGCCGCTGTTCCAATCGAACTGCTTATTACCTAAGATAGACGGCGCTAACTCGGCGGCTACTTTACCATAATTTACTTTAGTCGGCTTCCACTACTCGTTATATATGATGAAAACAAAACTGTTTCTGGGGTTGCTGTGGGCAACATTTATTGCCTACACCTTGCTGCTAGCTCCTCTCGATCAGCCCGGAACGCTAACAGTTATGGAAAAAATGCTCAAATTCCAGCTAGAAGGAATCAACCCCTACCTTGTTACCATATTCGCTCTCATGGGAGTGTGGCCGATGGTCTACGCTTGCTTCCTATTCATTGATGAGAAAACCCAAAATATATCCGCTGGGCCTGCTTTCATCGCTTCCAACGGCGCCGGTATCATCGGCTTAATTCCCTACTTACTCCTCCGCCAGCCCCAGCCACAATTTTCCGGTCGCAAAGATATGTTGATCAAAATATCAGACTCCCGCTGGACAGGGATTGTACTTTTATTAACTACTATCTGGCTGTTAGCTTGGGCTTGGTTAAATGGAGATTGGGGAGATTATGTCAAGCAGTGGCAGTCAATTCCTTTTGTACATTTAATAACTTGGGATTGTTGCTTGATGGCTGTAATATTTCCCTCACTTTTGGGAGACGACATGGCACGCCGTGGACTCTCGGACGATCGCATTTTTTGGGCAGTGTCTCTAGTTCCGCTGTTAGGGCCGCTAACTTATCTTTGTCTACGCCCCCCTCTCCCAGAATCGGCAACTGAAATCGCCACTTTCCCACTGACAGCCCGAAATTGAAACATTAAAAAGTTTGGTAGTGTTCAAGATGTAATGAATATTCAAGGCCGGGCGGGATTAACAAACGCTCAAAAAGCGACCTTGAGAGGGTTAGGGGTGATCGTGTAGTCTGGGTGTACCGTGGAGAAAGATTTTAATTGTCCTGAAAATCTCGATCGACACTTAGGAATGAGAATTAAATAACTTATAATTTTGATGCTTCTTGTGGGATGGGCGTCCCGCCCGTCCAGAAAGGGCGGGCTAAGAGTGCCCAACCCCTACTCCCTACAAACTTGTGTAAATTATTTAATTCGCGACACTTATGAGGTCACTCTATGGAGCCAAATGATACATCGGCCCGCTACGACCGAATTGCCCAATGGTGGCAAACTCAGCATCAAGATTCAACCTACGGGATTGCCCAATTAGAACGGGCGATCAAATTTACTTCTAAGCAGCACGCAGCACTTGATGTCGGGTGTGGAAGCAGCGGACGTTTTATTAACAGTTTATCCAAGCATGGATTTCAGCCTGAAGGACTTGATATTTCTAGGGAAATGATCGATTTAGCCCAGCGGCTACATCCAGAAATCACGTTTTACCGGGAAGACATTTGTGATTGGCTGCCGCCGAAACTTTACAGCCTGATTGCAGCGTGGGATAGCACGTTTCATCTGCCAATCAACAAGCAAGCGCCTGTGATACAAAAGCTATGCGATGCGCTTGAACCCAATGGAGTGCTCCTGTTCACTTGTGGCGGCGGACATACAAGCAGCGAGGTTTCGGGAGCATTTCAAGGTCAAGACTTTGATTACAGCACTTTGGGTGTAGATACTTTCCTGCAAATTCTGGTTGAGCATCATTGCACCTGCCGCCATCTCGAATATGACCAGTATCCTGAAAATCATGTTTATATCATTGCCCAAAAGACCTAATTTATCATTCGCACCATTAAAGTGTGGGATGTAGCAACTGGTGGCTGTATTAGGACGTTGATGGGCGATCGGCTGTTTGAAGGTATGAATATTCAAGGGGCAACGGGATTGAGGAATGCTCAGAAATCGACATTGAAAGCGTTAGGGGCGTTGGTGTAACGTGTGTCGAGATTAGGGCGATCGCAATTTCGATCGCCGCTGCGATCGGATATTCAATTACGAATCATTGTGAGGTGGATGTAGAGCGATAGAATGCAGGACTCCTCGAAGATTGACTACTCCTTCTCGGTTGAGTTGCAGCCGATCGATGGTAGCGCGTCCAGTCGGTGTTAAACCCAACATTTGAGTCGAATCGCGGCTCCAAGTAAAGTGTTCGCTTCAGTTATCCTGTCGAGGATGATAAAGTGGCACAGAGCTACCTGTAATGGGGTCGATCTCCTCACTATGACCAAGAATTTCAAAGGTGGTACCCGCCACGTGATTTATCCGTGGAATCAATCCCAAATCGAAAATCGAAAATCACTTATTGCCCCCGCATTTATTCGTGGGGTCAATCTAAAATCTAAAATCTAAAATCTAAAATCTAAAATCGATTGACTGTATTTGAAGTTGTTGCACCCATGAGCTGCGATCGCCAGATTATCCAAATCACTGGTGCCACCTTTGGAGCGAGGGATAATGTGTTCAATGGAGAAGGGGTCTGGAGAGAATTTAGCTTGACTGAGACAATACTCGCAGCAACCATTGGCGCGTTGTTTAATGAATTTTCGTTGCTGCTGTGTGAGGCGGGATTCAGGCATAATCAACGATATCGGGATGAGGATGGATGCCGAGGGTTTGCATGAGCTCCGTCAGAGGTTGGTTGCGGAAGGTTGCGAGTTGAATTAAGGCTTGAATGCGGGCAACATTGAGTTGTTCAAGGCGATCGCTCATTTGGATCAGTTGCTTGTGTTCTTCGGGAGTCAGGGTTTCGGCATGACGCTTGGCGATGAGGGCATGGTATTCTTCCCAGGTTTGTGCACTAAAGCCGATGTTAATTTGTTGCAGCAAGTCGGCTTCTGTAGGTTGGGTGGTTGGAAGTCTAGGCTGGAGGCGTTCTTGCAGGGTGTTGAGAATGTAGCGATCGGGTTCAACGCCCTGTCGAGATGCTTCAGTGCGGATCTGGTGTTCGAGTTCGGGAGAGAGGTTGAGGGTGATGGTGGTCATGGTTATCTTGGCAGCAAAATCTATTCATCATTTTAGCGATCGGGCTTTCACCTTATCTCGAACTTCATCGCCTGGGACTTCTCGATTTTACTGCCCGCGTCCTGGTTTGCAATTTACGAAACCTAATGCTTCTGTGTCGAGAAAATTGGCGATCGAAATGGCGATCGAAATGGCGATCGGATATTCAATTTCGGCAGCACGCGCGATCGGAGCCACTTGAATTGGTTCTGGCAAGCGTCTCAAAATGACTGCAGCATCAGCAGGAGAAAGTTGTTCTTGAAGTTTGGCTTGCATGGCATTCACCTGTTAGTTGGAATTTGATACAGCGGATTCCAGGTTGATGAAGTACACCCCAGAAACCCGGTTTCTTCTGGATTTCTCGCCAGAAATCGGTTTTATTCAAGAAACCCGGTTTCTCTGTACTTCACTTACCTGGAAAGTGCTGTAGATACATTCAAGCCACTACCCAACTCAGATTTAGCAGTCTAACGGTAAAGTTGTGCGGCGGCAGATAATCTCGAACACCCACCGAACCGTCCGCACCAACGCAGTGTTAGGCATATAAACTCAATTGATGTCTACTCAAATCAAGATTTTAATGTCTTCTAAACAATGGTGTCCATGAAGATTCAACATGGCACCACAATATCGGAAGTGAGTTATTAGGACAGGTATCCTTAAATACAACTAGCAATTGCCCTCCATCAAAGCCAAGAGGACCTTTTTTCTGTAGCTTTACACCATATTTATGTGCGATTTCTTTTGCTCTCCGCCTTTCTCCCTCATCATCGAAAACTAATGAGTTATCAGTAAAGCAACGATTAGAGTCATCAAGAGTATCACATATATATATTTCAACTTTAAAGGGTATTTTTGATTCCACCGTTCTTTCTATAGCTTCTCTTCCTGATTCAAGACCACAGATAGTGGCTATAACAACTTTAATGTTCCTTCCCTCTATGGTCTTCCCACATATTAGATTTAGCTTCTCAATGCCATCAATGATAGATCCACCTGATGCTATTATGTCATCAATAAACACTATTGCAGAAATTCTTTTCTCATGGTCTTGATCTAAGCTTTTAGGAATATCTTCTAATGAAGCCACATGACTACTAATAACCTTATTTTCAGCGGCATACATACGTGCATATGAAGAACTACTTTTTGCGGGATTGTCAAAACTACTCAACAAGACTTCACGGCTACGTCTTTGATCCTCCTTAATAGAGAAAGTTATATCTTTTTTTGTGAATTTGTGAATAATTCTGAGTTTTTCTCGAATTTTAATTTCACTGTAAAATGTGACATTCTCCAGTAATTTAAACATGAGACGACGCTCTAGATTATCCGAAAATTGATCTAGCCAAGCGCGTACATGAGAAGGCGTGATTTCTGTGCTTCGATATAAATCCCAATTCTTAGTTAAACCAATAATTTCTCTGTCTGTTACAAATGCCTTATCTTCTTTACTCTTTAACTCTTCAAGAGCATTAGCATCCGATAAACTGCTAGTAAGTAATTGACTACCTCTTTGAACAAGCCATTCATCGAATAGCTCAGGTTTTAAGCGAAAATCTCCTTCATCATCTAAAAGAATACCTCTGTTAATAAAGTTCTCAATCATAGCCTCAGTTGCAACATCAGTTAGAATCCGAGACTTAAGAATTTCTTGCCGTCTAACTCTTCCGCTACAACGCTTGATCTCCGCATATGCTATTAAAAACTTTCTTCTTTGAGTTTGGGTTTGATCTCTTCTTTCACATTGCTCTTCCCAAATGCCATCAATCCAAAAGTGATTAACATTTATCGTATCAAGTGATTCTATGGAACTAGCTATTGCCTCTTTAGCTTCATCAATTGAAATATATGAATCCTTTTTGTCACAAGCTTGCTTGAATAATTTATCACAGACAAATTTTGTGAAAAATGGATTCCCTTCAGTTAGTCTGTATATCTCATCGATTGATCCATCACTAAACTCAAGTATATCTTGGACAGGATACCTTATCAGTTCTTTGAAGTCTCCAAAGAATCTTTCCTTGTCAAAGTAATCAACCTGAACAGGGTGAAAAAGATTTAATCTATCAGTGGATTCACGGATAATTTGCATATTTTCTCCGCCAATGAGTATAAAGCCAATTTGAGTTCCCTCTTGACTTAAACTCCTAATGTTGTGAAAAAACGTATTGCCAATGTCTGTATAACGATACAGCTCACTAGGTATTTCATCAAATTCATCAATAATAATAATGAATTTAAGTTTAGAAAAAAGCCTTTTTATGCGTTTAAAATAGGTAGCAAGTGGAGGAGATAAAACTTCGTCGAAAACAGGTTTATCAATTCCCGATTTACTTAATTGATTATGATATTGCGTCTCTTCTACAATTGCCTCACCGAGGGTTTTGATAAAGTTCCTGGGAGAGGTTTTATCTAAATCGCCAACTTTGACAAAGATAGGAACAAAATCTATTTCCTTCTGAATTTTATTAGCTATTGCTTTCGCTATGGATGTCTTGCCAACTCTTTTTTGTCCAAATATCATAACTGATTGAATAGTATCTGAAATCAAGTTGGCATATATATTTGCTACCAGTTCTTTTCGACCAACAAGTTCTTCTTCTGTCTCAACGGCTTGCAAGCTATAAGGTCTTCTAAATTTCAACCCATCCCAATCAATATCTTCTTTTTGGGATTCAAATTCAAATAGTTCTTCTTCAAAACCCTCACGATTATCATAATTGCGCCATGAATAGTGAATTAGTAAGCTTGGATTTGCAGTTTTAGTACGTGAAACTACAACTGGCAAAATTATATTGATGCTCTCAATCTTCATTTCTGTTGCAACAGTCTGATTAAATTCTGTTGTCAATCCATCTGCATCCACAACTTCAATTTCGACATCAAACGCATATCCCAAGCCTTCATTCTTTAAAACGAGTTTCAGTTCAATTCGCTCATTTATCTTATAAAAAGGATATTTTCGGTCAGGATGCAACAACTTCACATTTGCTGGTTTTATAATGTCACTCTTGCCAAAATCATCACAAATTAAACTATGGATTTTCTTGAATGCGCTTCTTAGGCAAAGGGAAGCAAACTCTGAATGGCATTGGTCAACATCATGTATATACATAGAAAAAATATTGTTTACATCTTGAAATACTTCCATGCGAGCCACACCAGATGTTTCTTCATAAGACTTTAGGGCCTCAAATAGCTCATCCAGCCTTTCACCAGAGAGAAGAGGAGCATCGATGAAATTATATAGAAAAAATTTATTTATGGGCTTTTTCAATGTTTTCATGATGTTGTTGCGATACTCAACTGCAAGCTTTAGGCTTGTCAGATTTGATACAATTACATTGAATTCCTCAAGCATTTTTCTCTCAATATCTTTGAGGTGAGAAAGCTTCTCATGAGTTTCTGTTCTCTCTCCTATTTTTAGACTTGGGTAAATTTCGGAAAGCTGTTCGTCAAAAATATTAAAGGTTTTGTTGCGAAAATCTAAATCGTCCCAAATCGCATTTTCATTGCGACAAAGAAGCCGGAGTAAACACGCCGCAACAAACTGCTTTTGTTGCGGAGTATTGGTAGAGGCAAATAAAATTTGCGACGAAAAATTTGAATTAGAAAGATTTTGAAATTGAATTATTTTTCGTGCATACTCATTTCTTTTATTTTGCATCTCCTTTCCACTAAGTTCTGCTATCTCTGAAAGTAAGTTGTCAAGATCGCTAACCATTTTTTTTGTGAAAGTCAAATTTGGATTTATTAGACTTGAGAAGCTTCCCTAAGCCCTAATTCCTTACAGAAACTACCAGGAGCGCTTCATTGTTTGGAAAGAATATTAGCTGTATGCCTAACTTATAATTGTATCGCAGTTGCGGTATAATACCCAATAGAATAGAAAAATACCGCCGATCGCTAATGTATTTAACCAAAAGTAGCAGTAATTCACACAGCAATGGCTGGCGATAAATGAGCATTCAACCAAATTGTCATGCGGCTAAAACGGGATGGTCGAGCTTGCGGACTGCATACAGAAGCGCAGCTTTAATATCGTCAACTTCCAAGTCTGGCAATTCTTCGAGAAACTCAAAAATTTGCTCACCCGCAGCTAGCAACTCTAGGATATCGATGACTCGAATCCGCTTTCCCCGGATGCAGGGACGATCGCCACATTGTCTGGGGTTCACTGTGATTCTGTCAAACAGATAAGCAACGGATGCTGGCATTGGTTAAAATTGTTTAAAACCTTTGTCTCTAGCTTACTTCATTTATCGCCCAAAACTCACACCGCGAATTCTGCGATCGCTATGCTGTAATAGAGATCAGTCCATTCAAACTTCGATAGTTTATGACCACAGCAGTATCTATTGACATTGGTACGCTCATTACACGCACTCCCGGACTGCATGGTGGATGTCCTCACATCGTCGGTAAAGGCGTTACCCTTCGTCGGATTGTAACCTGGTACAAGCGAGGATTGACTGCTGAAGAGATTTGCGATCGCATCGGACATCTCACCCTCGCCGAAGTCTACGCCGCACTCACCTACTATCATGCCAACACCGCAGAAATTGAAACTGATTTGATCCATCAAGCAGCAGAAGCCAAGCGTCTAGAAGCAAGGTATTATTTGTAGGTTAGGCGTAAACAGGAAGTGGCTCATAAACAAGTTGCATAAGTTTTTCTGAGGGAATGGTTTCCATTGCATAGGTATTACCTTGAGCATCCGCAAAATCTACTAGATAAGCGCGATCGTCAAAGCTCATAAGAATAGTGCCAACTTGTCCCGGTCTGAGCAAAATGGTCTGATAGGTTGCTTTATGGATTGCCTGAATTTCTGCGATCAAGGCAACAACATCATACTCGTGTAACGTCATCACAATATCCTCAGTTATTGACAGGATAGGTATTCGCTCTTTTTTAACCGCAGATGCACGCTGATTAACGCAGATGGGAGAATGACTACCACTATTTTACCATAAACAAAACCCGCAAGATGCGGGCTTCATTTTAATCATGGCAATTTAACTGATTACTACATCACAACTGCACTAATCAAAGTTTGCACATTTTGTACAACAGCAGTAGTAAAATTATGAGTCGCAGGTAAACTGTCAACCACTATTCCCGCGCACAATAGCATCAGATACAGAATAGAGTATTTGAAGAGCGATCGCGCAACAATCTTATCCTCTGGAGTCTGCAACAGCAACCAAGCTTTTTGGGCAAAAATAGCACCGAGGAAAATAGCTGTTCCCGCATACACCGCGCCCGCTAAATGCAGGGGATAAACTAGCAGGAAAGTTGCAGGAATCATCAATAGCGTGTAAATCCAAATTTGGCGGGCTGTCTCTTCGTCGCCCTCAATTACCGGTAACATGGGCACGCCTACTTCCTTGTATTCATCGCGAATCATCATTGCTAATGCCCAAAAATGCGGCGGTGTCCACAGGAATATAATCCCAAACAGCAGCCACGCACCCCAACTCAAATCTCCCGTAACCGCAGCCCATCCAACTAGCGGGGGAATCGCCCCTGCTGCACCGCCGATGACGATGTTTTGCACGCTGTGACGCTTCAGCCAGTGGGTATAAATTAGGACATAGAAAAGGATGCCTGACATTGCTAGCAATGCGGCTAATAAGTTGGCAACAACTGTGAGCAATGTAAAGGATATTGTAGCTAGGGCGATCGCAAATATCAAAGCATCGCGCTTCTTGACACGCCCCGAAGGAATCGGCCGCCACCGGGTGCGCTCCATGATATAGTCGATGTCGCTGTCGTAGACACAATTAATCGTATTCGCCGACGCAGAAGCTAAAGCGCCTCCAGTAATAGTTGATACCAGCAATAGCGGATCGACTTCTCCTTTGGCGGCCATCCACATTCCTGCTGAGGTGGTGATTAGCAGCAGTAAAATAATTCTGGGTTTTGTTAGTTGATAGTAACTTTTCACCACTTGCGAAAAGTTTTCGTGGAGGCGGGGGCTATTGTTTGTAAGAACTTCTTGCATCGGTTATTAGTTGTTAGTTTTCAGTTGTCAGTTAGTTGTCATTGGTTCGTAGGGGCGGGTTTTACGAGAGATATCTGCAGTAGCTAAAAGGATTAATAAACCCGCCCCCACCGACGAGAGATAAATCAGCCCTCTCTTACTCAAGGAATAGATAAATCTGCGTTTTAGAGAGTGTCCGGTTGATTGGTGCTTGTATGGGCGGGGCGGGTTTATGAAACTGTTGGCTTTTATCGAGAATCATGGTGAACCCGCCCCTACAAGACCTTGGATTATAATAATAACGATGCTACCGGACATAATATTACTCTCAAGCTGATAAAACTCGATCGCGCCAAGCTAAAACACTAAAAGCTATCAGGGTTCCCAGCAAAGCAGCACCGACTGCTTGGTGGGCGACTGTCAGCGGTTCTACCTGAAGGTGCAGCCGGAAAGTTGCTAATCCCAGAACTAATTGAGCAAGGAGGCAAACACTCGCCCAGTTAGCCAGTTTTCGCAAGTTTGGACTCAGTGCAGGCTGCCGCCAAGCCATGACTGCTACGGCTAAAGTCGCTGCTGTAGCTGGTACGATACCGGCGATGTGGCTGTTCATTACCGAGCACAATTCTGAGGAGTCCAAACATTGGTGCAGTGCCCATCTAGAGCCTACTAATGCTCCTAGCAAACTTTGCAGGTAAACTAACAATGCTGCGATCGAACTTACCCAAGCTAATTTGCCGACATTTCCTGTAGCTTCGTAGGGAGTCAGCATGAAACCGATGACTAGGAGGGCGCCAAAAAATAGTAAAGCTGTTCCCAAGTGAGCGGTAACGATGTCAAATCTCAGCAGTTGTGTTACTGTCAAGCCGCCCAAGACGCCTTGAAAAACGATTAAAAATAGTGCTCCGGCGCTCGCCCAAGGCAGCCATTTTGGCAGGCGGCTGCGGTAAAACAAAGATAGTCCTAAAAGTGCGATCGCGCTCAAGCCAATCGCTGCTGCGTCCAACCGGTGAAACCATTCCAGAAATACCTGCAAATTCATTTGCGCTGCAGGTATTAATTGACCGTAGCACAGCGGCCAGTCGGGGCAAGCGAGCCCCGCATTCATCACTCGCGTGGCGCTGCCTACTGCCATTAACAGCCAGGTTGCGATCGCAATTTTCCACACTAGACCGCGGATAATATCTTTTGGCTGCCACTGCACTCCTGCTGCGTTTGGCTGATTTAAAACTGAGTTTGCCATGAACTTTACCTTAGCCTTTGTTATCGATCGAACTTAATGAAATAGCGAGCTTTTACTTTTGCTGAGCTTAGCGGAGCTTAACACTCTTTTTCTGTGACAAACCGTCATATATACTACCTTAGCGACATCGCAATCCAATTAGTTTGTCTTTAGATATTTTTCAACTTTCCTCTTTACATTACAAAGTATTGCAGCTATTTTTATAAATTTCAACAAACTTTAATTATTTTACCCAACCCTTTGCTGTTACAGCCTCCCTCCCACTCCCACTCGCGGAGAAAAATAAAGATATAATTAAGAAAAGCTTTTTTTGAAAGGTTTATGATATATACCCAACTTTAACGTAAAAATTTGTAACTAAATACAGGACTGAAGAGTTAGCCCCCTAGGTGTTTTTCAAGGTAGTTCTCAGGTTTACTCACCTCAGATTGTATAATTCTGTTCCAACACTCAGCGTTTTATCTAATCCACCAGTTATCATTTCTTGCCTGCTTAACTAAATTTGGAATGGAGGAAGTGGCGCTCTTGCAGGGTAGGGTTCACTAATCTTTGAAGCCGTAACTTATAAAAATTCCTGCACTTTTCTGATGGAACCACCTTGAAAGCATTCAGACTAAACAGTGCGATCGCTATTTTGACTATGCCAATGTTACTGAATTATATCATGTCCGGGCGATCGCATATAATAAGGGAGTAGTGACTACTGGATTTTAGGCTTGCAGGGTGCCTCAGCTCCGAGAGCATCAATTGATAGATACAATCACTCTATCTGACGCACCCTACATCAATTCGGGATCGCCAAGTTAAAATCACTTGTTCTCCTCGATCAATGTTTTTTACTTGCTCCTAATAACTAATGACAATGAGTAATGACTTCGTTATTTCAAAAATCTAAAAATGTAAAATTATGTCACAAAAAAATGAAACTGCTGTTCTCATCTTATCCCTCCTAATTACGATCGGGCTAGCCGGTGCAGGTATTTGGTGGCTGACAAGCCGAGGCGGCATCAATCTCGGAGGTTCATCACCCCCAAATCAGACAATTCCCAAGCCTCCGACGGGGAATTCCCCGCAATCAGAGCTGGCCATTGAGCAGCGTCTGAGTGCTGGCCAAAAACTGTTACTTCCAGAGCAAGCCACAACAACCAAACAAGCAGCAGTACAGGCGATCGCATCTGGCAACTACAGCGCAGCTATTGCCAACATGGAAACTTCCCTGCAAGCTAATCGCAACGATCCAGAAGCCTTAATTTACCTCAACAACGCCCGTATTGGCAACCAAAAATCCTACACAATTGCCGCCGCAGTTCCCATTGGTGGCGATATCAATGCTGCTCTAGAAATTATGCGGGGGGTAGCTCAAGCTCAAAATGAAATCAACCAAAGCGGCGGCATTAGCGGTACTCCCTTAAAAGTGCTAATTGCTAACGATGACAACAACCCAGCAATTGCTGCCCAAATTGCCACTGCTTTAGCAAATAACTCGGAAATTTTAGGAGTAATCGGGCATTTTGGTTCAGATACAACCTTAGCAGCCAGCAAGATTTACCAGCAAAAACAATTAGTAGCAATTTCTCCGACAAGTACGTCGGTGCAGCTTTCAGGAGTGGGTAACAATATATTTCGCACAGTGCCGAGCGATAGGTTTGCGGCTAATGCTCTTTCCCGCTATATGCTGGGAAAATTGCAAAAGCAAAAAGCTGCTGTATTTTTCAATTCTGCTAGCAATTATAGCAAATCTTTAAAAAGTGAATTCACTACTGCTATTTACGGAGATGGAGGACAAATAGTAGGCGAATTTGACTTTGCTAAGGGCAATTTTAATGCTGCCGAGAGCGTTAAAATTGCGATCGCCCAAGGAGCAGAAGTTATTATGTTAGCATCCAATTCAGCCACGATCGACCAAGCTTTGCAAGTAGTGCAAGTAAACGCCAAACGGCTGCCATTACTAGCGGGAGACGGTGCTTATACTGCTAAAACACTGCAAATCGGTGGCGCAGGAGCAACAGATATGGTGCTGGCTGTTCCTTGGCACATTCTCGCAGATCCGCAGTCAAACTTTCCCCAAACATCCAAACAACTTTGGAATGCTGAAGTAAGTTGGCGCACAGCTTTAGCCTACGATGCGGCGATCGCGTTAATTGTTGGTTTAGGGCGCAATCCGACTCGTACAGGCATTCAACAAGCTTTATCGGCGTCAGATTTTTCGGCAAAAGGAGCATCGGGCCCGATTCGGTTTTTACCTTCGGGCGATCGTAATCGCGCAGTTCAATTAGTAACTGTTAAACCCGGAAATCGCACCAGTTACGGTTACGAGTTTGTGCCGATTAATTAAAAAACAAGTTCTGGTCATTTGTCTATGTATAGCAGAAGGAAGAAGGAAGAAGCAATAAAATCAATCGTGTCAGCCATTAAGGATCGCGAATTAAATAATTTACACAAGTTTGTGAGTTGGGCGTCCCGCCCGCCCTTTCTGGACGGGCGGGACGCCCATCCCACAAGAACCATCAAAATTCTAAGTTATTTAATTCTCATTCCTAACAACGTCCTAACCGTCTTGGCGGTTGCTATAAAATGTACCATTGTTCTTTGGCGGGGGCAGCTTGATGGGATTGTTTGTTGGCGCGATAAAGGTTTGGTGCAAGCCGCGCGGGATGGAAACTCGATCTAAAGTTGCGAAACTGCGATCGGTCTAACTGCCCTATTCCTCTCAAAAACAGCCCTCGGTTTCAAAGCAATTCTCAACAACAGCCACAGCGAGCGCCATTCTCCGGGAGTTTCCTGTCGCTGCCACTGGCCCGGGCGACAGTACAGCATTTCGATCAAACAGCGGTGCTGGCTAATGTTCAGGCGATCGAACGCAATTCGCACAGTGGGAAATTCCACAAAACTGCACTCTTTTCCATCCCGAAAACTCGACTCCAACAGAGATTTATCGCTCACCAACTCAATCTTAGCCACAGGAATAAAACAGTTCTCTTCCATAATTTCCAAAGTCGCCGAATCGCAATCAATCAAACCTTTGGCCAAACGACGCTCAGTGCCCAACTCAACAACAGACGCCCCTACAGATATACTTGCTTTGACTGTCGCACTGCGAGGGAGCGCTTTTATTTTACCCTGGGATAAAGTTGTCGGAACGGCATATTTTGGCAAAATCTCTGCTGCTGTAAAACTCTCTTTACTGCCTTTATTTTTCACCGCAAAACTTGGCCACTGTGTCAAAGCAACTTCCGCGCCACTTTCCGAAATTACAGTTGTTATACCCCAAAAACTTTTACCGCCAATATTCAGTTGTACAACCCTGCGTAAATTGAACCATTCGTAAATGTCCGGCTTAGGAATATCCACCAAAATCAGCAAGGCAATCCCCAGCATCAGCAGGTTGTACGCGCTCCAAATCCATCCCAAACCCATGCCTTTTGACAAATCTGCACTTTCTGATATTGACTGTACGGTGCCAAAATTTTTAACTAAATTAATGTTTAAATTGTGCCACAAACTGACTGCTGTAGCTGCGAACAAGACAATCAAAGGCCATCCCAAATTCCAGTTAAAACGAAAGCGATCGCTCGCCATTCCTTTTGGCGTCACCTGAAACCCTTTCCCAAACGGATTCAGCATGGAACTCACCACCGTCACCGCTAAAGGAATACACTGGACGAACGAATAAATATCCGAAAGCAAAGCCGATCCCGATCGGCGGTTCAGCCAAGAAAACACAGTCAGTTGCACCAAATAGTAAGGCAGGAAAAAGTACAGCAATTCCCGCGCACTTGCCCGCAAAGGAATTATTCCAAAAAATGAATAAGCTAAAGGTATCAACAGATATAAAACCTTGGTTAAACTGGTAAACCAGTGCAACAATCCTTCCAAATGAGACAGCCTTTGTACGAATCTGAGACCGCGAATTGTTAAAGGATTGGAATCAATAAAAAATGCCTGAAGCGTGCCTCGCGCCCAGCGTAGCCGTTGATTTAGATGAGCCTCTATACTTTCAGCCGCCAAACCAGCACTCAATTTTTCATCTAAATAAACTAAGCGATATCCGGTTGCTGACAGCCGAATTCCGGTAAAATAATCTTCGCAGATTGAATCTGTGACCAAGCCTCCGGCTGCTTCTAAAGCACTTCGCCTCACTACAAAAGATGTACCGCAACAAACCACGCTGTCGGCGCTGTCTTTGATGATTTCAATTTGCCGATAAAAGATTTCTTCTTCCGGCGCGAGCACATTTTCTAAACCTAAATTCCGGGAGATGGGGTCGTGGTTGTAAAAGCTTTGCGGTGTTTGAACGAGGGCGATTTCTGGATTTTGAAAAAATCCAACTGTGCGAGTTAAAAAGTTTTTAGTGGGAATAAAATCTGCATCGAAAACTACAATTAGTTCTCCATTTGTTAGGGCTGTGGCATGATTGATGTTTCCAGCTTTGGCGTGAATATTATCGGGTCTGGTTATATACTCGCATCCCAGTTCTTTTGCTAGCAACTTGATTTCATGCCGCTTGGTATCGTCGAGCAAATATACTTTTTTGTTGGGATAATCTAAGGCTTGACAGCCGATTACACTGCGCCGTAAAATGAAAGCCGGTTCGTTGTAAGTTGGGATAAAAATATCTACGGGCGGGGTGAAGTTTCCAGCTTCCACTGCAACTGCCATGCGATCGGCTTCTCGACGCCGGTCTTTCATTCTCAGCATTAAATACAATTGAATACTGGTGTTGAATACCAGTAGCATTTCTAGGAAAAACAGCCCCAAACTAAAGATACCGTTGAGGGGATCGGTTAAATTTAGAGTAGCGAGCGATCGCCATAAAACGTAGCGAATGGTTAAAGCCAGAACTATTGCAACTACTACAGCGCGCGACCATTTCTGCGGTTGAGGCGAAATTTTAATTGCAGCTAAAGCGGCCGAAACCAGCACAAAAGTCGGCACTAACAAATACATCTTGCTCGTAGCAGGCACTTGCAGCCACACAGGCGGGTTTTGCTGCCAAGTGTTGATTGTGGCAAAAATACCGCTGACTGTACCTTCACTGCCAAACCAGGCTGCGGCGATCGCACCTGCGAAAGCAACCACCCCCAACACGACTAGCGTTGCCATCGGCACCCGCGAAATCCGCCCAAAGCGGCGTTTCAAGTCTTGAAAATCAAATCTTGAAGTTGTCATAAAATAATTTTAAAGTCCCGATCGTGCATGCAACAGTAAGGGTTTCCTGCTGTCCACTTTTTAATTCAGTTGAAAATTCCGACACACCCCCATTAGTATATTTACATTTTTTAACATTCTGACCATTGTATGATAATTCATCTTGCTTGCTGTTGCCAAACTGCTTAGCGAGTCCAAACCTGGCAAAATATAGCAGAAGCAAGAAGAAATAAGGCTTTAGTTACCGAGGAGAGAAGTCAATCGATTTTAGATTTTAGATTTTAGATTTTAGATTTTAGCATTAACCCCACGGATCAATTCGGGGGGCAAGTTTCATCGGATACAGGTTTTTTATTTCTGGACGGATGAATCCGGGGGCTTTTATCCTGGATGCGAGGGGGTCAAAAGCAATCTTCGGCAAGGATTTCAGCAATGTCAGCAACAGGCTTTCGGGCCTGTTCCACCATAAAAAATATTTCTTGTGGGCCGTTTCTGCGACGCCGCCCATAAAAAGCTGATTGAAAATGCTGCCACATCCCAGTCCTAACCGTCGGGCGCGCTTGCTATAGTTCAAAAAAAATTATCTTGTCTAAAAATCCAATAGGATTGCTATATCAAACTATAGCAATCCCTAGGATTTAACAATTAGACGAATTTGACATCTAACTAAAGGTAGATTAATTTTATATTAATTTAAAAAAATTACCGCCATAGCTGCCCAAAAACCCAGCCATCAAAAAACTAATCAGCAATTTCTAATTGCGAGATTGCATAGCGGGCGACAGCCAAACTAACTCTGGCTTGTTCTATTTCCGACAAGTGAGCCCAAGGTCTTGTAGTAGCCATGACTAATTCCCCCCCTTCCGAATCAACATCTCGCATGGCATAAGCCAAAGGACGTGCCAACACCTGCAAATCTTCCTCAGCCCACTGAGGCAAAATATCTAAGACGCACTCTACCATTTGGTCAGCTAAAGATTGACACTTAACAGTGGCGTTTTGCACGCTTTGAGCGATGCTGGCCAAAAAATCTTGAGGAACGCGAGCAAATTTCTCGCGCAAAGACTTTTGCAGAGCAGTCGTCAGCCAAACTTGTTCTAATTGCGAAAATAAAACTTGCGACTTCAGGGCAATATCGCTGTCGCTGAATGAATCAGATAGCGCAAATTCCTGCTCTAGGGCAGTTAAATAAGATTCCGATTCAAGCTGTGCAGGATTCCAGGGGTAAGCAACATCAGTCTGAACAATTGTGGCGAGAAGTTCCATCTGGGCCTGAGTTTGAGAATCTCGAAAATATTCAGAATCAGTAGATTGGGTAGCCATGATGTAATACCTAAGTGGGAAAAGGAAAAGACAGAGGGGGGACTGTGCCAAGAGCTAGTGCCGAGCTATCAGTGGTGAGTAACTCTCTTAAATTCAGACTGGAGACTTAACGCCTAGAACTTTGCTGTGCTACTCGCCGCTTGTCTTCATTAGCTACACCCGCACCTTAATTCGTTCCGCAATCAGTCTCACTGTAGCCCGAAGTTTTAGGAACCTCAATAGTGAACTCAAAAATCTGACCTTGAGAACT
This sequence comes from Microcoleus sp. B6-A1, assembly GCF_036705085.1. Classification (NCBI taxonomy): domain Bacteria; kingdom Bacillati; phylum Cyanobacteriota; class Cyanophyceae; order Oscillatoriales; family Microcoleaceae; genus Microcoleus; species Microcoleus sp. B6-A1. The sequence goes on along the minus strand of NZ_JAUBTU010000040.1, from coordinate 28,650 downwards.
GCCAAATTTTAGCTGAGTCCCGCTGCGTAGCAGCAATTCTTGGTGGTGAACTCTCTGCCATCCCTCAGATCCCAAAACTAGAGTCCCGTAGCGAGAAAAATCGCGCAAGAAGTAGCTAGGTTCTTCCCGGCTATCTCCGATCGTGTTGCGACAGAAAATCTCGGCGTGTTTTTGAGAAACCCACTGTTCTCGAATCACTACGTCGTTTTCTTCCCAGCGTCCGACTCGAACCATACCCGCGCGAATGGGCCAAACCTGATTGCTCGAGTCGGTGGATTTGCCATTGGGTCGATCGCGCCCCCGCAAATAAGCACAAGACGGCAACCGTCCCAGCCAAGTAGAAGAATTTAAAGGCAACTCAGTTTTCAGGTCATCTACCGGCTCAGTTAGCTGACCGTCAAACTCAGGGTGCATATACAGCACAGGCAGGGTCCAAGCCGGTTGATTGAACTTGTAGAGCGTCAGTAACTGCTGTCTGGCGACGGCGACGGCGCGATCGATCGACATCCGTCCGGCCAAAGCTTGGGCAAAACTTTGGATAAAACTCAGGGCCTCGCGATCGGCGATCGAGTCCCGCATCCCCAACACCGCAGGCACCCCGTGATGGATCAGTACCTCAGCCAAACTGCTGCGGGCGATCGCCTGTTGCTGGCCGTTAGTTGAGTGCAGCCTCTCCACCGCCGGCTGAGCTCCCCAGCAGGCATTAAACACCGCCAGAGTCACGCGACACCGAACTAATACCTGAGCTAGTTCAGTGCCATTAATCGCCGTTTCCGGCCCCAAAAACAGCAAACCGCCATCGGGGCCCGGTATCCCGTGGCCGGCGTAAAACAGAATGTTGTAAGCTTGCGTTTCCAGCCGAGAAATGAGTTCCGCCGGAGTAGGTTCGATCAGAGTATCGACGCGAGTCGGAACGCTGATGTCAAAATATTTGCCACTGTCGTCGGTTTGAAAAGCACTTTCCAGAATGCCAGCTAGGGCGAGTGCTTCTTCTCCCAACTGCAAATGACCGTTATTATTGTTGGAAAATTGAGAATTAGCACCGCCGCCTGGTTCTGCTTGTCCCAAAACTAGCAAAATGTTGAGCGACTCCGCAGGATGCAGGGGTGGCAAAGGTTCAACATTGCTGGTAGTGCGGCTAAAAAGCAATTGCTGCGACAGAGAAATTGCTGGTTGACCAGCTTGAGGCTGCATAATTTCCCAAGGTAAAGCAATTAAATACGGTTCGCGCAAGTCTACGCGCACTCGCAGGGGTAGATTTTGCCCGATCGCGATACCTTTACTTTCCTGCAGACTACCCTGAATCGGCCCTTCAAACAGCCACTGCCAAAGATTAATCCCCAAATGCTGCATCAGGCGGCTGCTGTAGCTTGCCGGTGGCCGAGGCGGATGCTGATCCCCTTTGTCGCCCCACCCCCGTTGACCGAGGTGGAGCGGCACAGAGGGCGTCGGTATTCGTTGTTCAGTTTCTGCCAGTATATTCTGGTTGTTTTCTGGCGAGACCAAACTGCCATCAGGATTTAGGGGCAATTCGTGAATTGTCCCGGAGGGCGAAAACATTTCCTGCCAAGCTTTCCAAGATTGGGATAGGGTATCGGGCCACATACAATCGTGGTGAACGTACCCGCTGGGATAGGGAGCTTGTAGAACCCAAGTGGCAAAATGGTTTGCCCCAGCGGTTCTCAGGCGAGCGATCGCTATACTGAGGCAAGGACTTTCAGGGCGCGCCATTCACAACTACCGACTCTGGATATAGGGTTAAATTGAGTTTCTCTATTTGTAGTTTATCGGGTTTGGGGTGCGATCGAGTGCGAGAGATTGCTTTGGGAGTTTTTACTTAGTGCCCAAAAATTTATCAATACTCGGTAAATCTACCCAAGTCCCCGTAGCATTCGACTCCTGGGTCAAATCCATCAACAACTGCGAGTAAACCCCTTCTCTGAGGGACGGTATCAAGGATTTACGGGCATCTATTGCTTCAACCCACCTATCTACTACTCGAATAAAGGGTGCAATTCTCCCGTCTGGATAAACTTGAGGAAACTCCAATCTTTGAGGAATTTTGATTTCAGCTAAAGGTTCTCCACCTTGGGAACCCCACAAGCGAAATCCGTGGACGTAATCTTGCTGGTTGTCGCTTCCCAACACCAACGTACCCTTACTCCCGTATATTTCCACCCAGTGTCCCCGCCCTTGATAAGTAACAGAACTCAAACAAACTTGGCAAGGCGTTCCCCCAGCTAATTCCAACATCAACGTGCAAGAATCATCTGCATCAACTAATTTTAATTTTCCCGAATCATTCGGATCTGGCCGCCGCGAAATTCCTGTAATCAATTGCCCAGAAAGCCTCTGGGGCGCGCCGAACAGCCAGCTAATATAATCAAAAACGTGAGAACCTGTCGCGCCCAAAACGCCGCCGCCTCGCTCTTTTTGCGCGTACCAATTCCAGGGGCGACTCGCATCAGCGCGGCTCGAAACCAGCCAATCAATCTTAATTAAACGCTTTTCTCCCACATATTCTGCTGCCAATAATTCTGCTAGCATTTGCCATGCGGGGATGAAGCGAAACTCAAAGTCCATTGTGGCAATTGCTCTCGAACCACCATTTTTAAAATCGGTTTGAGATTCGTTGTTTGCCAATCGGTAAAGTTCCCTGGCTTCATTGGCTGTCAGGGCTGTGGGTTTTTCTAATAATAAATGCTTGCCTGCTTCCAAGACGGTTTTTGCCATTTCATAATGCAAAAAGGGCGGTGTGGAAATGCTGACTCCCGCTACTTCTGGGATGGCTACTATATCGGTGATCGAGTCGCAAGCGTAGGGGATATTGTGCGTAGAGGCGAGATCCTTTGCTTTGTCTAAATTCCGGTGGTAAACAGCTACAACCTCTGTCCGGTGATGGGCCTGGAATCCGGGAATGTGTACTTTTTGACCGAAACCTGTACCGACTACTGCAACGCCAATTTTTGACATAATTTAATAATTGTTAACTGTTGACTGTTGACTGTTGACTGTTCGCTGTTGGCTGTTGATAGTTGGCTGTTGGTAGTTGTTAGTTGTTAGTTGTTAGTTGTTAGCTGCGACCAATAACTAATAACTAATAACTAATAACTCATAACTAATGACTAATGACTAATGACTACTGACTAATGACTAACTACCCATTCAATCACTTGTTTGCCCAAATTAACGCCGTCAAACAAGTCAATTTCTCTGATCCCTGTAGGGCTGGTGACATTAACTTCTGTGAGATAGCCGCCAATAATATCAATGCCGACAAAGTACAGTCCGTCCCGTTTCAGCACGGGTTCTAACTGAGAGCAAATTTGCAGTTCGCGATCGGTAATTTCTGTTTTTGCGACTCGGCCGCCGACGGCCATGTTGCCGCGAAATTCATTTCCGGTGGGAATGCGGTTGATAGCACCGATCGGCTTGCCGTTTAACAATATAATCCGCTTGTCTCCCTCTTTGGCTTCCGGCAGATAAGTCTGAACCATCACGGGAATTTGCCCTTGTTGAGTGCTAATTTCGACCAGGGAGTTAAGATTGCGATCGTCCGCTTCCAAAAACAAAATCCCCTCGCCAGCTTTGCCACCCAAGGGTTTAAGAACTGCTGCTCCTTTTTTCTCGACAAAGTGCCGAATTACCTGCTTGTTTTGAGAAACAATTGTCTCAGGAATCGCTCCCTCAAATTGCAAAGCATACATCTTTTCATTCGCCGCCCGCAATCCTTTGGGACTGTTAACTACCAAAGTTTTAGCCGGATCGATGCCATCTAGAAGGTAAGTAGCGTAGAGGTAAGGAATGTTGACTGGGGGGTCGGTCCGCATAAATACTGCGTCCATTGCTTCCAGAGGCTGCAAAGTAGGCTGTTCTACCTGGTACCAAGCCTCAGCCGCCTCCCAGCGTCCCTCTACCACTTTTACTGGGGTGAGGGCTACCCGACTCAGCATTGCCCAAGTTTTGCCGCCGATGACGCTTAGTTCGTTGGCTTGAGTTGCCCACACTTCGTGACCCAACTCTTGAGCGGCTTCCATCAGCGCTACGCTGGTATCGTGTCCTGGAATTAGTCGCGCGAGGGGATCGATGATGAATGCAAATTTCATTGTCAATTAAAATTAAGAATGGGTCGCAGGAAAATTTGGGCTAACGGAAAATTCGACAGGGAATGCCTCATTTTGCTGCTAGCAGCGGATCGAGCAGGCCTTGAGTATCGAGTCTGTGGATGTCGTCGCAGCCGCCTATGTGTTGGTCATTAATGAATATCTGGGGCAGGGTGCGTCCTCCGTTGGCTCGATCGCTCATTTGAGCCCGTGCTGCTTCATCTCCGTCGATCGCGTACTCTGTAAAATCAACCCCTTTTCGTTTCAGCAGTGCTTTGGCACGAATGCAAAACGGGCAGGTTCTCCAAGTGTAAATTTCTACTTTAGGGGTCATGGGACGCTCAAGCAATAACAATATTTTTTAATTGTAATCTTAACCATAGTGCGGACTGTTTTTAGTTCCTAGGCTGAAACCCTGGATTTTTCGTTGCTAGCGAACTTGCCTAGGAGCCTTGAAACCCTTATTCTACGGTAGGCTCTCAAAAACTGTCCGAAGGATTGATCTTAACCAATCTTATTTTTATTTTTATTTTTATATTTTAATTTTTATTATATATAGCAACCTGCTCTTTTGCACCGGAAGTTATTCATTGCTGAAACCCTTGCCGGGAAGTGCATTTGTCTTCTTCCTTCTTTTTATCCTGACTGAAGTCGCTATAGCTTTCTTCCTTCAACATCCGGCTCTATTTGCAGCGCACAAGCTAGGTGTCAAGTTATTTTTTATATAAATTTAAGTAAACAAATACTCACGCTTAAAAAAACGGAGACATTTTGAAGGCAAACAGGTTGGTCATCAGCCTGCCTAGCGCTGCGGACCAACCTGCTTGTTTCTCTTTCTGCACGAACAGATCATTCCTGCACCTGTCAGTAGGACTGCGATCGCAGTACCCGGTTCAGGAATAGCAGTTGATGATGCGTTTCTCAAAGGTGTGCTGTATATTTGGGACAAACTCCCCGGACTCGCCAATGGTGGGTCTGGTTGCGTTGGTGTTGGTTCCGGGCTGGGGGGTGTTGATTCCGGGTCGGGGAGACAGGCACTAGAGTAATTAAAAGGCCCACACACATCTACTTTTGCTGAAGCCGGAGGGGCGGCAGCTAGATAGTAAAACGCTGTTGCCATTGTGGCAGAGAGTCCAATTGCTAGTTTTGCCAGTGGCGTACACATAACTATTTAGTTAAACAGTGGTAAAATCGAAAAATAGAAATAGTCCTAGAGATTAGCGCTGTACGACGGGCAAGGATTTTAGAGTTCTTACAATCAATAAATGGATGTATTCTCTGGCCGACGTCTGTAAAAGATAGTATAGCGCTTGAGGTGAGTGCCCAAACACTTTCATAATAATATTATTCTCTTTCACTTTTACGTCGCGTACCGTGGTTGGGCCAGAGTGAAGCAACATCTTTTTGCAACCTCTGAACCAACAGCCCTTACAGCCATTAACAAAGAGTGTTTTGACCTTGACCGCGGCCTCCGGAAATTATTTATTTAACCGATCGCAAAATAGAGCTGCTGTATTGTACTTTGCCATGCACAATCTGACTACTCTTTTATAATCTCATAGTTCGACTAGATCTGTCCTCAGTATATGTACGTATATTCCCCCATGTCAACTATTCAAAAGGAATATTTAAGTGTTTACCGAGGGTAGAGGGCGTATTGAACGAGCTGAGCTAGTCTGTCGCGGAGAGTTTCCATCCCCAAACCTTTGGCCGCTGAAATAAATACGGCTTGAGGAAACTCTTCTCGGGCGAGGGCGAGAGTCTCTCCATCCACGGCATCAATTTTGTTAAAAACTACAAGGGCTGGGCCGGGAGTTACGGGCATATCGGTCAAAATATTCATCACCGATCGAATTTGGCTCTGCCACGCGGGATGGGAGAGATCGACGAGATGCAGCAAAGCATCAGCGTCAGTGACTTCTTCGAGGGTAGCCCGGAAAGCGTCGATCAAAGCGGGAGGCAGTTCACGAATAAAGCCCACTGTATCTGTCAGGACGATCGACAGGGGTTCCCCGGTGACGCCGGAAATGGTCAACCGTCGAGTTGTGGGGTCGAGGGTGGCAAATAACTGGTCGGCGGCATAGACTTCGGAATTTGTGAGCAGGTTGAGCAGAGTCGATTTACCCGCGTTGGTGTAGCCGACGATCGCCACTGAGGGTACGTCGTGATGATGCCGATTCTGCCGCAGCCGGAAGCGGTGCGCCAGCAGTTGATTTACTTCTTGCTGCAATCGAGAAATGCGTTTGGCGATCGTCCGGCGTTCGGTTTCTAGTTTGGTTTCCCCAGGGCCTCTGGTACCGATACCGCCACCCTGTCTCGACATTGCCTGACCGCGACCTCTGAGCCGGGGCAGGGCGTACTCTAGCTGAGCGAGTTCGACTTGCAATTTACCCTCGCTCGATCGAGCTCTTTGGGCAAAGATGTCGAGAATTACCTCTGTTCGATCGACAACGCGAAGACCTATCTGAGTTTCCAAGTTCCGTATTTGTGCGGGGGACAGGTCGCGATCGAATACAACGAGGTTAGCGCTAATCGTCTGAGCGGTGAGGGAAATTTCCTGAACTTTGCCTTCGCCGACGACTGTTTGCGGATGGGGGCGCGATCGTTTTTGGCGCACTGTTTGCAGTACCTGACCGCCGGCGCTTTCAACCAGCCGCGTGATTTCTGCCAGGCCGTCCTCAAACTCCAACTGAGTCATGTGCTGAGTCATGACACCTACTAACAGCACTTTATCTTGGTCTGCATCGACCTGCTTAGCGACAAACTCTGCTTGAAACTCTGCTTCGAGTCCTTCCACCAAATCCAGAAAGTCTTGGTCGGCGAGTTCGTCCAAATTCAGCGGTTCTGATATTTTCCAGGGAAAGTGTGGATTTTGAATTAGTGACTTGGGAATTGAAGGCTCTTCTATTTCATCAGTTGAATCTGGTTCTAACTGAGCGCTCAAAACAGAGAACTCAAAATTTGGCTGGTCTCCCTGGGGTATCAGGTGAGCGAGATAAGCTTCTTGGATGTAACCAGTCCCACCACCGCCGCGGCGCTGAAATCCTCCCCCCGTCAGTGTCAGCCAAACCAGGGCGTCCAGGCGCTGAATAGCCATTGCGGTGAGAGCTGCTTCGCTTGGGGTTTCTGGCTTGAGGTGGGTGGCGATACAGCGAATGCCGCTGAGGCGACCTCCCCCATACCGGGGTAATTCTAGGGGCGCAATCTGCGTTTGCCTGGGTGAACCCACCCCGACGCGAATTACTTGTCCGCGGCGGTTGATGTAGGTGCAGATTGGTTTGTCTATTTCCGTGCTGATGGCCGCGACGCGCTGGGCGAATTCCGCAGTGGTGATGCGATCGCCCGGTAGTCGCTGGTGGTAAAGCTTTTCGAGTTGCTTGAGCTGGCTGGACTTTAAACCCTGAAGATTGCCGTAGATGGTTTCGATAACTGTTTCTCCCGATCGATCTGTTTATCTCCTATTTTAGTTAACTCAAGGGCGATCGTGTTCGGGTTTTAAGTTGAAATTTACTAAATTTTCTTGCGTCTAGGAGCTGGCGGCTTCAGTATTGTCGAGTCACCAGCGCCGTTGTTTGTCGCTACGGGGCGATCGGGCTTTTCACAGCAGCAATCTCAACTTGCAGTTGTATTTAGTATCTACAGATACAGGCGATCGCTGAAAAATATCGCGAAACAAAAGTTAACACTTTTTTTTCCGTTTCAAAATCCTCCTTTAGACTTGTGTGTATCTTGAGCCTAGAGACAGATAGCAAAGCAGAAATTAGGCCGCTACCATGAGAAGCGAACATTGTTAAGGAATGTAAAAACATGGAAACTCGTCCTACTAACCTGCCTCCTACAGCTAATGCTTACAACGGCAAAGATCGGAATGCCTTTTTGTTTGGCTTCAACCCGCAAGCAGAACTTTGGAACGGTCGCTTAGCGATGATCGGTTTCTTAGCTTATTTGCTCTGGGATGCTGCTGGATATAGCGTTCTGCGCGACATTCTCCACTTTCTGCCTACCTACATTGCTCAGTAATGACGAGCAGTCTATCCTGTCTGGCAGCGTGAGGAAATGCCGCCACTGCCCGACAGGCTAAAAGTTACAAATGGCAGCGAGTATGGTTTTGTCCCTTTGTATCTTTCGTTACTTTTGAATGGCATTAAAAGACTTCTTGCTGTGATTAGATAATTACGGGTGGGGGCGCTGTCGCTGGCGCGGTTAATATTAATAGCAACAGATATTTATTACGTAAAGGCGATCGCCCCTGCTGTATTTTTGGCAAGAAATCTCATCGAGCATTTCTGATAATTTATGAAAAATAGGAGCATCAACGATGATTAACTCAAATTTACTGGCAGTAGTAGCATCGACTGTGACTGACACAGCATCAGGAAATTGGCAAAAGCCTCTAGTGATGTTTGTTTGCAATATCTTAGCATTGCTAGTTCTCAGCCGCCGAATTTGGTATCCCCACGTCGGGCCAAAAATGCCTTTGCCCTTCCCGTCTTTGTTCAACAATGTTAGCGTACCAGCATTTCTGGCTTGCATGAGCGCAGGTCATTTGCTGGGAGTATTCACGATTTTGTCGCTGAGTATCGACAAGGCTATCTAGTAGCAATTGCTCCTCTTTTGTGGCGATTTCTTGCTGCAATTTGTTTGTTAAAAAGCAGAGAAAAAATGGCAGGGGTAAGTGAAAAGCACTCACCCCTAATTTTAATTTTATATATGGAGTGGCGCCGAAATCGGTTTTTTTACCATCCACATTAGCTCAGCTTACTATGCTTAAAGCCTTCAAATTCGACTGCAAAGCCTTCACCTTGGGGAGCCGCACACATTAACCCAACTTGAACGATTGGTGACTCAGTTAAATAGGCCAGTCGCATCATTGAATAGTCTGACCCATTCAACGAGTATAGCACTTCCACCGTTTCAGCTCGGCGCTTTACCCGCAGCCACAGGGAAACAGGCGGCACTTCAAGCGGCATAACAGACCAATCGGAATAGTCTCGTGTCACAACCGCACTCACGTTTTGCACTCCCTCAACAAACTCAATACCGCACTTGAGCCAGATATTTTCGCTCTCTCGAATCATCAATCCTGCTTGATCGTAGAGCGATCGATAGCAACCAGTAATTTTGACTTCGGCTGTAAAGTCGCCTGAGACTTGACGGTAGTAAAAGTTGCCGTTATCGCGAATGAATCCGTAATGAGTGTGCCGCCAAAAGTCAGTCTTTGCGTCGGCGGTAATGTGGATAACATCGTTATCCTCATGCCATTGTAAAGGTTCATTGTACCATTGCATTGTTTCCATCTCCTGCTAACTTCCTCCAATTCCGTGCAGTACCAAGTCGGCCAAAAAATGAGATAACATAGCATATTCTAATCCCCAACGCCAGTAAAGAAAACCAAAGGGAATCCCTAAGAGGGCATTGAGCAAAATGGTTCGGAAAATCACGATTGGGGTTAGTCCCCAGAGATTGGCAGCCGCAGGCAAATGACCCACACCAAACAATATTGCCGCCGCCACAATTGCCAGCCAAAAAATCAATGTAGAGGGTTGCGGTTTGTCTCGCTCAAAAATCTTCCAAAGTAGCCACGCAATCAATGTCATACCGAACAGTCGCAGCAAGAGTTCTTCGGTGATGCCTCCGTAGAAGGAAGCTAATATGCGTTTCCAGAGGTCAATTTTTAACGCAGTTGTTGAAGCCATTGGCGGCATCCAAGGTTCAAACCCTAAACTCAATCCAATCAGGACGATTCCACCGATGCAGCCTACAATTAGCGCCGTGTTAAGGGCAGATTTAGATATTGGCGCGAAAGGCTGTCGATATACCAAAGCACGAGCTATGGGGGTATCAAGTCCGATCGAGTTACCGAGGCGAAGCCCAATCCAACAAAAGAGAATTAGAAAAATTCCGGTTTGCAGGGCGGAGGCGATCGCCACAACAGGTAGCGGTGCAGGCAATTGACTTAGTGCCGGATTGAGAGACAGGGCATAAGGGAACACCGCCAAGCTTCCCAAACTACCCAGAAACGCCCAAAACAATGCCAATCGGAAGTAATGATTTTTTGCAGTGTTAGCAGACATAATTTTTGAGAAAAAAACGAATCAATTACACTAAATCAGTCTTGAATATTTGAAACATTAAAGCTCGATCGCATTTATGCAACTTGTCTCAGGCGGAATATAGCCTCGGCTAAGGTGCTAGAAAAGCTGGGGATGACGCAGGAAGGTAGCCAAAAACAGCGTGTTTTTCACCGAGGGCAGTTTGAAGAGCTCGAACTTTACAGTTTAGTTAAGGAGCACAAGTGTTGAGTCTTGTTACCAAACTTTACTTCATTGCCGATATTCCTCCTACACCCCCTAAATTTATCCGGTAAACATCAGTTTCTCTTTCCCAGTTTGAGGATAGTGATTATCTTGTAGATTTTTCTGTGGGCGATGTATGATTTATTATCTTAGCATTTCATATTTACCAAAGTTGCTGTGCAAAGCTTCAAGACCCTTGGCTTCTGCTGCTTGATTGAGCAAATAAGTTTCAATTTCTTGGGTGTTGGCATGATAGTAGGTGAGTGCGGCGTAGACTTCGGCGAGGGTGAGATGAGAAATGCGATCGCAAATCTCTTCAGCATTCAATCCTCGCTTGTACCAGGTTAGGATGCGGCGAATGGTAACGCCTTTACCGACGACGATGTGGGGACATCCACCATGCAGTCCGGGAGTGCGTGTAATGAGCGTACCAATGTCAATAGATATTGCTGCGGTCATAAATTTTATAATTTTAACTATGCTGATAATAGATGAAAACCCTATAGAGGCGCACTGGCTATGAACTGGAAAGCACACATTCACTCAAATCCTAAAATTCTGCTTGGCAAGCCTGTAATTAAGGGGACACGAATATCAGTGGAGTTCGTTCTAGGGTTATTTTCAGAAGGTTGGACGCAGCAACAAATTCTAGAAAACTACCCAACACTTAATGCTGAATCTTTACAAGCTGTGTTTGCTTTCGCGGCGGAGTGCCTCAAAGAAGACGTATTTTACACGCCTTTACTGTTTGCTGAGGCAAGTTAATGCGGTTTCTGGCAAATGAAAATTTTCCACTCCTCAGTGTACGAATTCTACGGCAAGCGCAGCTTGAAGTCGCTTCTGTTACCGAGGATTCTCCAGGTATTGAGGATTCCGAGGTTCTGGCTCGTGCAGCGGATGAGGAACGGGTGATTTTGACGTTCGATCGCGATTACGGCGAACTTATTTATCGCTTGCGGCTGCGCTCGCCAAGAGGTGTCATTTATTTGCGGTTTCGTCCTCACACGCCGGAAGAACCAGCATCAATATTGTTAAATTTATTACAGACCGAAGGATTGCAATTTGAGGAACGGTTTACGGTGGTGGAGCGCGATCAAATTCGTCAACGCCCCCTACCGTAGTTATTGCCGGAAGCAAGTAGTTGTGGGGATTGAGGCAGGCTTTGGGTGACGATATTTCAGAGTATTCAGCTTGAAGTGGCGATCGAGGAATTATATCGCGGTGTGAGTTTCGATCGATTGAGCAACGGGTAATTTTGACGTTCGATCGCAAGGTGCCAAATATTATATCCCTTGCTGCTTCTGGACCCACCGCTTCCAGGCCGCCTCTGATGCTTCTCTCACAACTAAGCTCAAATCACACTGATACAAGGCTGAACACGATAGAAAATTAATCTCTAGAACGTAAGCCAAATTACCAGAACAACAAAGATCTAGAACCCAAATTGGGTCAGGCTGCCATTGTTGTTGCGCCACCGCTTCTGCTACTTGTCGCACAATCTCAGGCATTCCGGATTGATAGTAAGGTTTCTCAATCTGCCGATATTGAGAAGCACACAAGATTTGCCCTTCGGCAATAATCACTCGCCATTCTGCTTCAATGGACTGTTCCGGTGCAACCACCACCAAAATGTTCGGGTCTTCGAGGTAATGGCGTTTCATAAAACTGTCTAAGTCCGTCACTTCTCTAGGAGAATACAGACTACCTGCAAAAGGTTTAAGTGGACTGTTGGGACGGATAAACAAACGTTTACTCTCCTCAATGTTGAAAAGTAATTTAGGCTTTTCAACCACAGAGGAAGACAACTCTGATAGCGGCCAAATATAACCCCCTGCATTCAACAGCCAAGGTTTAAGATGAGGATAATAGGCTGTGCAATGATAATGTTCAATAGTCCCGATAATTCCTGGTGTCCAAGACAAATCCCAACTGATAATCTGTTCAGCTATATAGAGTGACCCATAGAAGATGACACACTCTGTTTGGGGAAAGAAGCGTTGATAGTCTGTTATGCCTCTGGTATAGTCAACAATCTTAACATTGTGTCCTTGCTTGCGAATCTCCGTTGCAAGTGGAGCCATAGAGCAGCCAAATACACCATCTTCTAGAATCCAGCTAACCATCTAGCTACCCTCGCCCAAGTCATATGCCAGATTAATTTATTATTGTAGCGCAAATTTCGACTAAAAACCAGGAGCGATCGCCCACACCAGTCTTGTTATCATTAAAATCAATGGCTGCAAAAGGAAGCTTAGACACTGACAGGTGAATGCCATGCAAGCCAAACTTCAACAACAACTTTCTCCTGCTGATGCCGAAGTCATTTTGAGACGCTTGCCAGAACGAATTCAAGCGGCTCCGATCGCGCGTGCTGCGGAAATTGAATATCCGATCGCAGTTTCGATCGCCATTTCGATCGCCAGTTTTCTCGACACAGAAGCATTAGGTTTCGTAGATTCCAAACCAGGGCGCGGGCAGTAAAAACGAGAAGAGGTGTCAAAGTTTACGGTATACTTCGTTAACGCACCCTACAAGAGCAGCGATCTATCTCTCTACCTCACGTTAAGCTGGAAACAGACAACAGAGAGCCAACCTACGCAAAAGGTTAATATCAATGGTTGCGATCGCCCAAAAAACCCTTTCCTTCGAGGAATTTCTCAACTGGGATGACGACTCCGGCAGGTCATTTGAGCTAGTCAATGGAGTTGCCATGCCCCTGAGTGAACCCACAGCCAAACATGAGGATGTCGTCGATGGTTTATGTCGTCTCTTGGTAGATCATTGCCAATCCTTGAACCTTCCCTACGTTCCTCGACAAAGTAAACAAGTCAGATTGAACGCTGCCCCGGGTGAAAGTGAATCGAGTCGTAAAGCCGACATTGTGGTGTTTGCCAAGGAAGAATGGGTCAGAATGCGTCAAAGTTCTGCCTCTGCTGCTGCCTATATTCCACCTCCCTTGGTGATCGAAGTTGTCAGTACGAATTGGCGGGATGATTACCGCATCAAATTGAATGAGTATGAAACTTTAGGAATCCTGGAGTATTGGATCGTTGATTATGCAGGGTTGGGAGGCGTTCAGTATATTGGTTCTCCAAAACAGTCTACGGTGACTATCAACCGCTTAATCGATGGTGAATATCAGGCACAGCGATATCAAGGAGAAGCCATTATTGTTTCTCCAACTTTTCCTCAGTTGGTATTAACCATCGCTCAAATTCTTGCCATGACAGAAGTTTAGTGTTTCTAACTTATCTGTAAGGTACTCCATATTGCCAAAAAATTATTAAGGTACGATATACGCTATCAAGCTGATATTATCTAAAATTTTCGTCAAGAGGGAGGAGAAACTATGCGATCGCATATCCAGTGTACTCTCGGACTTCCGGTGGATGAAAAGCCAGAACAATCCGATCTTTGGGTACGCCAGAGGCGACGAGTTCATCAGTGATGCCGTCTTCAATACCATCATAATGAATCCAGATTTTGTCATTGCGAATTTCGGCATGAACCACATAGCCATGAACTCGCAGATGATTTTCCCAACCTTCATGTATCAGCATAAAATGGTTGCGTTAGCGAAGCTTTCCGAAGGAATCGCGGCTGACCACCACATAGGTAATCACCTCCCCATAAGTATAAGGAAGATCCGCATAGTATTGGAGAATTTTCTCCAACGTTTCACGCCATTGATCTACGGGTTGATTTGTGGTTGCCATTGGATAATCTCCTCCGTGTTTGAGTCAAAACCGATCATGCGAAAACCTGGTTTCTTTACTTAATTATTTTAACTTGACTGAGATTCTAAGAAACCGGGTTTTTTACCGAATCTGCGGGTTGCAACGAAATATTCTCGTAAAAAACCCGGTTTCTGGGCCCCTATGCGTAAGCCCTATATAAAATTAATTAGACTGAATTTGCGAATTCAAAACCTTAGAAATTCGATCGCGCGTTTCCTCCAAATGAGCCCGCGTATAAGCATCCGCATTCCGATCCAAATTCCGAATACTCTTGCTCAAACCCTCCCGCAACTGCCGCAACTCATACCAAGCCAAACTCCGCGCATCCTCTGGAACACTCGTTTTTCGCAGCACCATTCCGATCAAAATTGCTAAATGTTCCCGCTGCAAAGAACGCCGAAAAGTTGAAATTTGCATCTTCTTTTCCGGCTGCAAAACCTCTTGCCAGATATCCTTTTGCACAGTATTCAACACTTCCGGCAACCTCAAAGCAGTTTCCGGCGCGGATTTTAACTCTGCATCCCGCAGTCTCGCCAAACGCATCGGAGATAGCAAAACCCGCAACACAAACCGCTGCAAAAAAGTAATTCGATCGCCGATCGGGTAATCTAGAGGAAACACCAAAGCCGGACTTCCCCAGTGTTCCCAGCGCGAAGGCGCCAATTTATTCAGCAATTCCGGCGCAAAACTAAACGCATCCGGCGCAAAAACGTACTTTTCAAGGGTTGCTAATGCTTCTCGCTGCACAGAAAGTTCGATCGGCACAAACGGCAACTTCCCATTAGTATCTCCAGGGCGAATCCGATTAAACGACTGCCCCCCCACATACAAAGTCGCATTCATCACCTGCTGAACATAATACCCGAACACCGAATCAAACATCACCCGCAGTTCGTTATAACCGTCTTTCCCAACCGGAATTCGCTTTTCCAAACGCTGCCACATCGCCCTAGCATTATCCAATTGCCATTGCGAATACCTCAGCATATTGGCGCTGAGATCAAAGGTATTTGCAGCGGGGTCAAGAATATCAACAGAATCCTCATCCGGCGCGTAAGCTAATTGGGGTTGGGCAGCGAGGCTGGCAATTTGTTGCAGCGCTGGTAAGTCGCTGTTGGGGTCCCGGCCGCCAATCACCTTGTAACCATACTCGATCGCCCAATCGTCGTAAGGCCCTACAATCGTTGGAAAATAGTCGCCCTGCACAGTTCCCTGGGGTGCCAAATTAATCGGCACATAATCCATCACCGACGAAATCATACCTTGCGTGCGAGTTACCTGAGTATTGTTCAAATCCTCCGGTTGCAGCATCGTACTCCCGTGAAAATTGTGCCTCAAACCAAGAGTGTGACCGACTTCGTGCGCAGCCAAATATCTGATATATTGATTAACATAATTGTCAATCGCCCCACTGCTAGGCGCTGCATTTTCCAACAGATCCATCGACATTGCCCCCATCGCAAACTGGCGGCTCGATTCCAACCCAAAACACATATCCGAACTCGACATCAACCGCGATAAAGGCGAGCGCTTTTGCTCTTGGTATCTTTCTACCAAAGTCGGCAAATCATCAGCCATTCCACCTTGAGCATTGTCCCCGCTGCTTTTTCCTAAATCCCCATTTTCTAGCACATTCAAATAGCGAGAATACATCCCGAACTGACAGGGATTGGTATTAGAACCGTTTCGCCCTTGAAAACTCTTAGATAGCGATCGATTTTGTTCCACCAAAGACCGATAGCCCTGTTTGATTTCCCGGACAACATTAGCATCCAACAGAATGTCAGCATCCAAAATTTCCCCCGTCAAGGGGTTAGTACGAGACGGCCCGATGCCGGCAAACTGAGGCTCAAAAGAACTCGACCAGCGGATAGTATTGTAGCGAACGTCAGCCGGGTCCCATTTAGCATTGTCCGGCATTTGTTTGACCTGAATTGCCTCAGTAAAACCTGCCTTTTCAAAAGCTTTGTTCCACTCCAAAACTCCCTCGCGAATTGCGTTTCGGTATTCGGGAGGCACATTATTTTCAATCCAAAAGACGATCGGCTGTACCGGAGGCGACATCGGCGCCGTCGGGATTTGCTTTTGCAAATGCCAGCGATTGATATAGCGAACAAAAGGCTCCCGGCTGCTCTTGTCAGAAAAGTCCTTATATGCTGTAAGGAAATAGCCCACTCGCTCGTCCGCAAGTCTGGGGCGGTAGCCGTTATTTAGCGGCACTTCCGAGAAACTGTAGTGAATGCGGAGGTTAAAAGCCCGACTGTCAGGAATCGAAGGTAAATAGTTAAGCTCACTGTCATTATCGCTAGAAAAACCATAGACCGAAGCAATCTCCACATTCAGCGGAAACGCTTTAACATCTTTAAAAGAAGACTTATCTGCATCGATCGAGTACGAAGCGCCCAAAAGCATCGGCAAAATCGCTTTTACCCCTGGTAAATCGCGTTTGTCGCTCATCAGCAAATCGCCTAAATCGATTAGCAGAGTTTGTCTTTGCGGATGAATGCTTTTGAGAGGCAAAGAATAGAGAATCGACTCGCTAAATCCCCGTGCTACCGAACCTGCTTGCGGATCGCCCGGACTTGTGCGAAAATTTATATTTGGTATCACAAACTGCACGTTATTTTGGACGCGCCGCAGTTGAAACAAGAAATCGCCGATCGGCATTCCGCTCAAAATGCCAGCTTCCCCCAAACCCGATGCCAATGTCACAAAGCACAGGAACTTTTTGTCGAGTTGTTGCGGTTTAATTTCCAGATATACTTTATCAGTTGCTTGATTGCGGTAAAGAGTAAATAGTCCCTCTAACTTTTTCGCGTCTTTGACAACCTCTTCAAAGGGTGCCAGAGTTGGCTGTTCGCTACTTTGTTCGTTGCTGGGCGGCCCAGATGATAAAGCTAAAGGTAAAAAGAAACCTTTATACAAACTGAAAAAGAAAAATGCTAAAGATAATATAAAAAATATCAAAGGCAGATTTTTTCTAGGCTTTTTTATCTGTGTATTTTTGCTATTTTCAGGAAATATCAATCTTTTCATTTTCAGTGTCCAGCCGCAGGAAAGAATAGTTTTGAGATAGTCGCGTCGCACTCGCAACGTTGGGAGCATTTAACTTCTAAAATAACTCACCACTCAAAAATTATAACTACTGTTTCGCCGGCCAGGGAATCATGGGATCTTGAGCCAAGCGCTTAGAAACTGCAACTGCACCGTAACGGTTGAGGTGGCTGGGGTCGGAAAAAGATTCCCGCGCCTGGGGCCACAATAAACTCTTATCTAGGAAAATTAGTCCGCTTTGAGCTGCTAATTCTTGCATATATTGCCGGAATTCTTGTTCGTAACCTGTCCGCACCGGGTCTAAATAATCTTCAGTCAGAGGCATATTAACAAACACCAGATTGATGTTGCGAACTTTGGTAAATTCGATCAGATTTTTGAGTGCTAGAGCTTGTTCGCCTACCAATTTAAAATTTTGATAGTCGGAGTCGTAATAACCAGATACTTTCGGGTGCTTCTGAAAGTAAGTTTCGGGATTGAAGCGTATATCGATCGGCAAAAAGCCATTTGGTTGATACTCGCTGACTGGTTTACTCATAGCAGTGGGCTGGGCATTTTCCGTAGTTTGTTCACCCAGGGCTACAGTTTGGGGGCTGTCGGTTGCCACAGGGGCTGAGGGATTAACGATCGATCGCAAAAACCCTTTAAGTCGATCGCGCTTTTTGTAAGTTGCAGAACCATCAACCAACTTTTGACTCACCAATTGCTGAACATTAGCTTGAGCTTCTCCCAAATTGTTCACCAATTCAGTCGCAGTCGCCACCGGATTGTTGGCGCTTTCCTTCGATGTTTCGGATTCTAATTGATTGGTGCGGATCAGAAAACTACCCCGGCTCAATTGTCTGTAACCTTCCGAAGAAGCGATCGCGTTAAAAGTCAAATCCGGCCGCCCGCTGTTGAGAGCCCTCGCCCCATCCGCCAACACCAGCAATTTTGGCAGTTGTTGCGGCGGCAAAATCCGGCGGATGAGCGAATCTACAACCTGGAGAGTAGCTCCATTAACCCCAAAATTGTAAGCCCTCAGCCCCGGGTAGCCCGAAGCTGCCAAAGCGGTTTCCAAAACCGCCGGGTCGATGCCCCGCAGCGCCCTCGAACTACCGACAATTAAAATATCCGGCGGTTTTTTGTGCAGGTGAATGTACTCTTGATAGCGCGCTATCTGATCGTCAAGCTGCTCGCTCCTCAAAGTCGGGAACACCGGAGGAGCAGAAACATCAGCTACAGGAACGCTAGTATTTCCCGGTTTCGTAAACCCAGAGCCATTGAAAGCCTCTTGCTGGTTGGCTTCCGGGGACGGCTGCAACGGAGTTTGAGGCAAATTCACCTCCTCAGCAGCGGGAACGGGGTTCGGGGTTTCCTTCGGAAGTCGGGCTGTAACGTCGCCAGAAGCCTTGGGAGCTGAATTTTGACAATTTGGGCCGCTGCAAACTTCCGAGACGCTAGGAGCTTGACTGACCGTCGCAGATTGCAGAAATAGACCGAGGAGCCAATCGGTATTGAAAGTCAGCAGACAGCCGGCGATCGCCCAAATCACAGCCATGCCTGCGGCGCGATCGGCTCTCACGCCACCGGGCGCAGCAGCATTCGTGGATAAACCATCGTTGGGAACAAACAAACCCGAAGCGACAAGCGGTTGCACGGCAGCTTGAACTAACTGCTCGCCCAGATTGTATCCGGGGAGTCTGATTTTGAAACGCGGCCGCCAGGAGTTGGGCATCGGAGCATCGAACACCAAATTGTCGCCCAAACCCGAAAAACTCCCATCCTCCTCCGGCGCAAACTCCGGCACCGGTTCTTTTTCCAACACCGCCACTGGCGAGGGAACCGGTGCGGGTGCCGTCGCTGATTCCTCGTCAACAGCCGTTCTGAGGTCGATTGCGTAGCGCCACAGAGGCAGTTTCTGGCCGGCGCGCCGTCCGTAGACTCGCACCCCTGCCACTCCCGGAATTTGTAACTGTCGCAAAAATTTGACCACCGGCTGGCCTATCTTCGACTGAGAAGGGCAAGTCAGAGCTTCTGTCATGACGTGCAGCACGTTGGCTTTTTGCAGCACGACAGCCCGAATCCCTCCTGTTTCCAGCTTGCGTCTGAGATTGGGGTTGAGCAACCTGTTCAATAAAAAAGTCAAAGCCAATTGGTCGCCCTCGATCGCCAGCGTTCTAGCGTTCGCAGCCAAGTCGGGGTGGTGGGCTGCTGGCAAGTCTACCCAGTCTATCCACACGGGGGACTCCGGCGCCGCCTGAGAGTCCTTGGCTGGTTCTACGCCGTAGATTGTAGCTGCGCGGATGCCTTGGGGTGCAAAGGAGGCTAACAAAGGGGCGATCGCGTCGGTGGTTTGCTGCTTGTCGGGGTATTCTTGCCTTTTAGGCTTTTGTCCTTTTTTGGCAGTTTTGCTGCAAAACAGATGGAGGGTTGCTTCTTTGAGGGTAGCTCGCACTTCGACTCTCGATGCAGCCAAGTGTTGATTTAGCAGTTTGGCGATCGACTGTACGTCTCCCCACCTGGCCCATTCCTTAAGAATTTTGTCCGGCGAAGTCAAATCCACTCGCAGCAGCCAGTCCGGCTTCGCTTCGCCGCTGACTTGGCTGGCGATCACGGCTTCCCGGAAATCCTCTAGTTGCAGTTTCCGTAGCCTGCCGGCGATGGGTTCGGCCAGCAATGAGGGGTCTGGGCTGTAAGCTGACTCGCACAGCACCAGCAGTCGGCGTTCCTTGGGCTTGATATTTTCCGGCCCATTCACCGGCAGGGTTTCTCGGCTGGTTTTGAGTTCTTTTTCGCGAATGCTTACTTTCACCGAAACTCCCATCGGCCCTAGGATTTCGCTGAGATAGCTGGCGATCGCATCTGGATAGCCCCGGCGCGCCAAGGTTTCCGGCGAAACCGTTAATGTTCCATCAGGATCGCCCTCGCCTGAGTCAGCTTGGGGGGATTGAATCAAAGCCACTGCGCCACGGTTGGCTTTCTGCTGCGGGGGAACGGCGGAACTAAAAGCTTCCCGCGTCGCAGCAGCCGAAGTGTCGATCGTCACGGGGGAAGTTTCAAAAGCTTCTGGGTATTCAATGCGGGAGGCGATGGGCAGACTGTCGGCGTCAAAATCCAGTTCTTCCCGTACTTGCGGCGGGTGGGCTGCTGTTTCTACTGGTTTTGGTGTCTGTTTGAGTTTCTGGTTGTCATTCTTAAATTTGCCGAAAAATCCGCCTCTTTTAGGGCTTGCTGGCGGTTCGTCGGGGGAACTCGCTGGCGGGGGCACTTCGGCAACTTTTGGTTCCGGTTGCTGTGGCTGTTGCTGTCGCTTGGGACTGCTGCAATCGAGCCGGACTGTCCAGTCATTTTGTCGGGAACCGATTTTGCGGCCGCACAGAAACAACTGGTAAATTTTAGGTCGATCGGGCAGCAGTTGCGTTAAATCAGTGTGTTCGAGGGCGTTGGTAAATCTCGCCGTCACCAATTCTTGAGACGGACACTGCGCTGCTTCGCACAAAATGTGCAGGTGATTTCCCCGCAAACGCGCTTGTACTTGAACTTCGGGAAGCCCTAAAGCTTCCCCGGCCCACTGCGAGGCGCTCGATCGATTGTCTGCCAATATGCTCCCGTTCGCATTCAACATGAAACTCTAAATTTTGCCAAAGCTGGTTTTGTTTTCTAGAAATAGCACAGTTACAGATTTTACAGACAATTATTTGATTTGCCGAGCCTCACCGTTTTGTCTGGTTTAAGCCATGCTGGACTTAGTGTCTTGCCTTGTATCCCCTCGGCTTCGAGTCGTTGGGGAATATTTTTTTGATAATACCTCGACATTTTGGCACAGATAAGTCCAAATTAAGCCAAGCAAGAAGTTATTCGTCATTAGTCATATCGTTTCCGTTTGCATCCGAATAATAATTAAACCTCTCTCATAATTCTTGTGGAACAGGCAGAATGCCTGTTCAAGACTGGCTTTTCGGGAAATGTCTATTATTTTCTGACTGTAGTGCTGGGGTTTCGCCATGCTCCGCGGAGAGAGTCCCACGAGCGCCTTCGGGGAGTATCCCGATTTTATACAAAGCGTTTTTTCCGAGTGCGAGCTTATGATCTCGCGACAAGATATTTATAGACTTGTCTACGGGGGGACGATCGCTTGCAGGATATCTTTCGTCGGATGTCACATTTTGATCTCAGAAGTTATTAGTCAGAAAACAGCGGTCAAGATGATTATTTGCCCTGTAAACTGAGGATTACGGATTGACACAGGAGGAATTTATGCCGTCGGAAAACCAAGACTTGCTCAAAACTCAAACACCTAACAGTCCAAAGTTGCCAGTTCCCTCAGACATTTTATTGAGCTTGGTCGCCTTACCCATGCTGGGCGGGTTGGTGGTGGCTAAAGCTGCTGCTGAGTTTGTTGCGTCGATCGGCGTTGAAAGCGAAGAAGTCTTTCGGGGTTCGCGCCTTCCCGTACTCAACTTTCCTCAATCACAGGATTAGAAAGCCCAAGGAAGGATGCTGCAGCTAGAAGTTAAATTTTGTGACCAGGAATTTCAAAGGTGGTACCCGCCACGTGATTTATCCGTGGAATCAATCCCAAATCTCAAATCGAAAATCCTCAAGAAAGAGCATTTATCTCGCGCAAGTCAATCGAAAATCTCAAATCTCAAATCGATTGACCCTGCCCAAAAACGGATACCAGCCCGCGACAGGAGTCGGGGACAGATAAAAATTTTCGACCCTAGTTCAACTTCCCAGATTCTTCTTTGGAGTAAATCTCAAATTGTTCGACTTGGCGCGACTCAACTCACTTCTGGCCGATCGTCTCACGCCGATCGTCTAAAATCTCAAATCGCAAGTCAAGTGATCTGAAAGCTTGACAATAGGTACAATCTGTGGTTTGAGAATTAATCTTTCCTTATAATTTGTACATAAGTGCCTTCTACTTTCTACGTTGCAATAAGTTGTCTCAGATTTGACTGCAAACAAAAGTGTTTTAGGCGAAACTAAACCATACAATTTTCACAGACACCCGCAGCTATTGAGGAACAGCCCGATGAGTTCAGTCCTCCAGTCTTCAGAACAGGCTATTGATGCAACATCTATTTCCCATTCTCCCGCTTACTCAAAATCAGACCTGTTTCTGCGAAATCGCCTCAAAGTTGTAGAGGACTTGTGGGAATCGGTGCTGCGACAGGAGTGCGGACAGGAATTGGTGGATTTGCTCCAACAAATGCGATCAGTCAATTCCGCCGAGGGACAAGCCACTCACTTTCGCGAGTCGAATGTCGTACAGCTAATCGAAAAGCTCGACCTCAACGCCGCCATCCGTGCCGCTAGGGCTTTTGCACTGTATTTTCAGTTGATCAACATTGTCGAACAGCACTACGAACAGCGAGACCAACAGCTAGCTTACGCTAGCAGCAACGATGCTGGTGGGCGGATGTTTTCTAAGCTGCCAGGACAAGCAACTGATGCCCCCGATCGCCCGCGCCACCGGGAAGGCCCAGTCCCAGCCCAAATGGCTCCTCGCGGTGCAGACAGCGGCGAGACGATCGCCCGAGATGCCGGCACTTTTCACCAACTGTTCCCGATGCTGCTGCGCTTGAACGTGCCCAGCCAGCAAATCCAGCGCTTGATCGATCAGTTAGACATCCGCTTGGTATTCACCGCTCACCCGACGGAAATTGTTCGCCACACGATCCGCACCAAGCAGCGACGAATGGCGAAGATTCTCCAACAGCTAGACCAAGTTGACGAGAAATTTCAGGTGATCGGGGCCGACTCTCCAAGCCCCTACCCGGTGTCTTGCTGGGAAGCGGCGGCTCTCCAAGAGCAACTGATGGAAGAAATTCGTCTCTGGTGGCGCACTGACGAACTGCACCAGTTCAAGCCGACTGTACTTGACGAAGTGGAATACACTCTCCACTACTTCGAGGAAGTTCTGTTTGATGCTATTCCCGAACTCTACCACCGCCTCAAGCAAGCTCTGCACGCTTCTTACCCTTATCTGAAACCGCCTAGTTACAATTTTTGCAAGTTCGGTTCTTGGGTGGGATCGGACAGGGACGGCAATCCTTCTGTGACTCCGAAAGTTACTTGGCAAACGGCTTGCTATCAGCGCCACTTAGTGCTAGAGAAGTACATCAGCGCGGTGAAACGGCTGAACGAACTTTTGAGTTTGTCGCTGCACTGGAGCGACGTGCTGCCGGAATTGCTGGAATCTCTCGATCGCGACAAATCGGAATTCCCGGATGTTTACGAGCAGTGGGCGATTCGCTATCGGCAAGAACCCTATCGGTTGAAGCTGGCCTACGTGCAGCAGCGACTGGAAAATACGCGCGATCGCAATTGGCGGCTCTACAAAGGAGACGAGTTGCAGCGGGAGCGCGAAGCTTTGTCAGAACATCCCGGAATGACGGGCCTTTATCGATCGGGCGCTGAGTTTTTGACCGAGCTGCAGCTCATCGAGCACAATTTAGTGGAAACAGGTTTGAGCTGTCGGGACTTGGAAAATCTGCTGTGCCAAGTAGAAATTTACGGATTTAATTTGGCTTACCTAGATATCCGCCAAGAGTCAACAGTACACTCCGAGGCTTTGAGCGAAATTGCTGAATACTTGCAAATTTTGCCCAAGCCTTACAATCAAATGTCGGAATGCGATCGAATTATTTGGCTGGCAACGGAACTGCAAACTCGCCGCCCTTTAATTCCAGCAGAATTGCCATTTTCTCCCAAAACTTGCGAGACGATCAATACCTTCCGAATATTGCGGCAAATGCAGCAGGAGTTTGGCCCGGAAATTTGCGAAACTTACGTGATTAGCATGAGCCACGATGTCAGCGATTTACTGGCCGTTTTGCTGTTAGCAAAAGAAGCCGGACTTTACGATCCGGCGACAGGAATTAGCAACATTCAAGTAGTTCCCCTGTTTGAAACGGTGGAAGATTTGAAAAAAGCGCCGGAAGTTATGCAGCAAATCTTTGAACTGCCGCTTTATCGGGCTTTGCTAACAGGAGGATACGCGCAGGAAGTAGCGGAAAAAAACGCAGAAAATCTCAAATGCCCAATCGAAATTATTAAATTGCAAGAGGTGATGCTGGGATATTCCGACAGCAATAAAGATTCGGGTTTCCTCAGCAGCAATTGGGAAATTCACAAAGCTCAAAAGGCTTTGCAAATGGTTGCGGAAAAATACAATGTAGAGTTGCGGATTTTTCACGGCAGAGGCGGTTCGGTAGGGCGCGGCGGCGGGCCTGCTTACAAGGCAATTTTGGCTCAGCCTGGAAAGAGTATTAGCGGGCGAATTAAGATTACCGAACAAGGCGAGGTTTTGGCTTCTAAATATTCTTTGCCGGAGTTGGCGCTTTACAATTTGGAAACTGTGGCGGCGGCGGTAATTCAAGCGAGTTTGCTGCACACTGGTTTTGATGGCATCGACCCTTGGAATGAGATTATGGAGGAGTTATCGGCGCGATCGCGATCGCACTACCGCCATTTAATCTACGAACAGCCGGATTTAGTCGATTTCTTCCACCAAGTTACCCCGATTCAAGAAATCAGCCAGTTGCAAATTAGTTCTCGCCCGGCCCGTCGCGGTGGCAAAAAAGACATCAGCGGTTTGCGAGCAATTCCGTGGGTGTTTAGCTGGACTCAAAGCCGCTTTTTACTTCCTTCTTGGTACGGTGTCGGTACAGCTTTGCAAGAGTTTTTGCTAGAGGAACCGGAAGAACACATGAAACTTTTGCAGTATTTCTACTTGAAATGGCCGTTTTTTAGAATGGTAATTTCTAAGGTGGAAATGACTTTATCGAAGGTGGATTTGCAGATTGCAGAACACTACGTGCAGGAGTTAGCTTTGCCTGCTGATAAGGAGCGTTTTAAGGCTTTATTCGATCAAATTGCGACCGAATTTCACTTGATTCGCGATTTGGTTTTAACGATTACCGGACACCAACGTTTGTTGGACGAAGATCCATCGCTGCAGCGATCGGTGCAGTTGCGAAATGCGACGATTGTGCCTTTGGGTTTGTTGCAGGTTTCGTTGCTGAAACGCTTGCGGCAGCACGGTAGTGGCGGGGTTCCGGGGGTGATTCACTCGCGTTACAGCAAGGGTGAATTGTTGCGGGGAGCTCTGCTGACGATTAATGGAATTGCTGCGGGGATGCGGAATACCGGCTAGGCAAATAGTTGTGAGTTTTGAATTAGTAGCAAGGTGCGTAAGCGCGCACCTTGCTACTGGTAGTTTCAGAATTCAGGCGATCGCCCATTATATAGCCTTTCTCAGATAGATGAGGTACAAGTTTAGATTTTAGATTTTAGATTTTAGATTTTAGATTGGGGGATTGGGGAATTTTTAATTAATTGGTGAATACCTCATCTTTCCGAGAACCGCTATAGTCACAGCCATAGAAAACTGTTAATGTGAAATAAATAATTTTCCGGAATTTTCCGGTAAATGCTGGTAGATGGTGGTAACTTAGATTAAGAACATTCTACCGCCACCGATGACCAAATATGTCACACCGCGAGAAGCTTGCAAAATCCTGCAAGTCTCAGAAAAAACGCTTAGAAACTGGGAGCTTGCCGACAAAATATCAGCAATCAGAACTCCCTCCAACCAGCGCCGCTACGACATTGACAGCGTTCTCGGAACAAAACACAACCGAGTCACAGCTATCTATGCCAGAGTCAGCAGCTACAAACAGCGAGAAGACCTCGAAAGACAAGTTGGCTACCTCCAAAGTCTCTACCCGCAAGCTAAAGTCTTCAAAGATATCGGAGGCGGACTCAACTTCAAAAGAAAATCACTGCTTGCCCTTTTGGGACAAATCATGTCAGGATCTATCTCAACAGTTGTGGTCGGACACCAAGACAGACTGTGCCGGTTTGGTGGCGACCTCATCAAATGGATCTGCGAGCAGAACGATTGCGAACTCATGGTTCTCAGTAGAAGTGAATTGTCTCCAGAGCGAGAAATGGTTGAAGATATCCTTGCCATCATCCACGTCTTCAGTTGCCGACTCTACGGACTCCGAAAATACAAATCTGCTATCAAAGAAGATCCGAGTTTACCCGGAAATCGGGCTAGCAGCGAAATGGAGGACTTGGATTGCAGCAAGTAGATGGTGTTACAACCAAGCAATTGCTATTGTTAAAAACGAAAGAATTGGCAAGTACGACTTAAGAAAAAAAGTAATGGACTTGGCTCCTGCTTGGGTATCAGAGCAACCTTACAACCCGCGACAAATGGCAGTATTTCAAGCTTTTGAAGCACATAAAGCAGCTAAGAAGTCAAAAGGAATAGCAAAGTTTAGAAGCCGTTTCGACGCATCTCAGACTATCAGGTTCCAAAAGTGTAATTGGAAATCCGGGACTTTTTATCCGCTGTCTACTAAGGGGTTAAGCTTTAAAGCATCGGAGCCTATTTTTGAAGAAATGCAACACGAACCAACACTAAGCTTGAGCGACGGGCAATGGTTTATTTGCTATGCTGTTGATGCACCTAAAATAGAAGCGATTAAAAGCGATTTAGCTATTGCTTTAGACCCCGGCGTGAGAACTTTTATTACTGGCTTTGACGGCAGTGAATTTATCGAAATAGGAAAGAATGATATCGGTCGTATCTATCGACTGGCAAGACATCTAGACAAATTAATGTCACGTATAGGGTTGAGCAAAGGAAGGCAACTCAAGCGGTTGAGGTATTGCTTGAGAAAGTCAGCAGCAAAAATTCGGATTAAGATTAAAAACTTAGTCAATGAATTGCACAAAAAAGCTGCTAAACATTTGACAGTCAAATACAAATTAATTTTGTTGCCGACCTTTGAAACGCAACAAATGGTCAAGAAAGGCAAGCGCAGACTGGCAACTAAAACAGCTAGAGCGATGGTAACTTTGAGTCATTATCGTTTTAAACAAATGTTGAAGCATCAAGCCGCTAAACATGGGGGCTTTGTAGTAGACGTAACAGAAGAGTACACATCGAAAACTTGCTCAAAGTGTGGACATATCCACACTAAATTAAACGGGTCTAAAATCTTTAAATGTCCAGAATGCGGACACACTCTGGACAGAGATTTCAATGGCGCTTGCAATATTTTATTGAAAGCTTTGAGAGATACCTCCCTGATAGAAAAGCTTGCAGCTTTCTCTATCTTGCCATACACGGCAAATTCTGGCTTAGTCCTGAATTTACCGGGTTAAATGTATCTGTTCGCTATCCTAGCTGAGATTTTTTATGTCTAAACGCAAACAGTCTGAAGGTTGTCGCCCGATGCTGCGGCGCACTTTTTTATTTTTAACGGGTATAGCTTTGGCGCGGGTTGCGGCTGACTATTTTGCGATCGCCCAAAACCGAGATACTTTCTTGACTCTGGCGGCTCAACTGTGGCAAAAGTCACTCGCTTTTTTATCAAGTATACAATCAAATCAAACTCCTCAACCTCTCCCTACCAATCCCATTGTAAAATGGGCAAAAACCAATCAACCTCTGCCGAGTAATCCTATTGTAAAATCGCCCGAAAATTCTCCGGTCACGCAACCGTCTCAACCTCAAATTATCAAACGTTCTGCTAAGCAAGCAAAACCCGTACAAGTCAGCAGCCAAAATGTAGCTGGCGCAAGTTTTTATCTCACAACTATTGACCTCGCAGACCCCGAAATTTATCTCACAATTGGGTTAGCTAATAATGCAGACTTTGCAAATACTTCTAAAGTCACGCGGGGCGACGAACCTTTTGAAAATATGGTGTCGCGTTACCGGGCTGCTGTTGTTGCTAACGGGACTTTTTTTGGTAAAGATGAGCAGAAATCTGTGCTGGGAAATATGGTGGCGGCGGGTAAGTTTCAGAAATACAGCCGATGGGAAAATTACGGCACGACTTTGGGAATTAAAGCCGGAAATCAATTGGAAATGGTGACGGCTAGGATTGAAGGTAAGCCGGATTGGAGTCAACATTGGTTTTCTCTGACTTGCGGGCCGAGATTGGTTAAAGCGGGGAAAGTTTGGCTGTCTCCTTTGTCGGAAGGTTTTAAAGATGCTGGTGTTTTGGGCGTGGGTTCGAGAACGGCGATCGGCTTTCCGGCTTCGAGAGATAAGTTATTTTTGGTGACTTTTCTTGATAGTTTGTCTTTGGAAGCAGAAGCTAAAGTTATGCAGGCAATCGGCTGTTTTGAAGCGATGAATTTGGACGGGGGCGCTTCGGTGGGTTTGGCTCATCAGGGGCAGATTTTATTGCCACCGGGACGGAATTTGACGAATGTGCTGGTGGTTTACGATAAAGAATATCCGGCGCCGGCTCAGTTAAAGCAGTCTTGGGAACGCTTTCAAAAGGGTGCTCGACCAACGCCGGACAAATCAGTGTTTTTTGATTGATCTAGCAGAAGGAAATTCGGCAACGCGCACTGAATCGGGATCTAACCCACATTCCGCACCCCCAACTGGCACATACGCGGATTGAGGAAGTAAAAGTGAATCATCGGAGATAATAATGA
>NZ_JAUBTU010000178.1:0-3443 GCF_036705085.1 Microcoleus sp. B6-A1 | reverse complement strand
ACGGCATTATACTTGATTTGTTTTTTTGTACATCATACCTAGTGTACCACTTGTTCGACCTTAAGTAAACCGTATTGCGATATATCCGATCTACATGAATTGATTCAGGGTAAAATCCGGTGAATTGTTTAAATGCTTCTACTTGTCTTTTAAGGTCTCCTGATTCGTTGAAGTTATCCCAACTAATTCGGTCTAAAAATACGTACCCATTTCGACAACGGGCTGACAGTTTTGCCCCAAATTCAACGGATTTCCCGGCTTTCCCTCTGACGATGGGGCGGATATGTGGTTGCTTTAAACTTACCCCAACTGTCGGGAATACTATGTTCTTTCTTTTCATACATTGACAACTGTTGACGGTAGACTTCTGCCACTACTAACAGCATTTTATAATGAGATTTAGTCAGTAACTGTAGCTCACCCATTCCCTCTATATTCGCCAAATTTCTTTGGATGTATTGCAGTTGTTTTTTAATTGCTTTTCTTCTTTCTTTTTGTCGTGGTTTTCGCTGTGCCGGCTATGGTTAGGTATTCTTTTCTGGCTCGGTTTCGATAAGTTCTCGGTTTTTTTTTACGGGTGACTTAATTTGATTGTGTAGAGCATCTATGATTTTTTCAGTATGTTCTCTTGCTTGATTTAATAGTCCTAAGTCGGTCGGATATTTAAGGTCTGCTGGCGTACAGGTTGCATCTAATATTAATTTTCCTTGATTTTTGGGTTCACTTATTTCTGATGACTCTTTTTCGACGATAACTCCTGGCTCTTCGGTCTGCTCTTTGACCATTTTTTCGTTAATTTTATTGACTAGGTTGACTCCTATTCTCTCCCTAAAATGAACAAACATGGATGAATCAAATGGTGCAGCATCACTATAGGTTGTCATGCCTATAAAGTATTGTAGGTATGGGTTTTCTCTTATTTGTTCTAGCGTTTCTTTGTCGCTGGTTCCTAGCCTTTCTTTAATTATTAATGCCCCCAATGCCATCCTAAATGATTTGGCAGGCGCTCCTGTAGATACTGTAAAATTTTCGGCATATTCATCTTCAAATTCTGACCACGGAATTATTTTTGCCATGATTACCCAACGATTATTCTCTGATAATTGCCCCTGTCCGTGAAGGTCAAAGTTGGAAGGTGGGGTTGGGGCCCTAGTCAACTTTTCGGTACATGAACGAAAGTGCTGCTGTGCATGGCTTTTGACTAATTTTAGCTCATAGTCTTACACATTGTCAACGCCGAACGCGAGTCAAAGTCTTTTGAGGTAAGGGTTTTAGGCTTATTCAGCAAGCCCTAATTCCTTTTTCTTTACACCATGCTCGGTTTTCCTTTGTACGGTAAATGCGATCGGCATGAACTGACTCTGGATAGTATCCCGTGAATCTATAATAAGCTTCTACTTGGGCTTTTAAGTCCCCTGATTCGTTAAAATTATCCCAGCTCATCCGGTCTAAAAATACATATCCTTCAAAACAACTGGCCGATAGTTTAGCTCCAAACTCTACGCTTTTCCCTGCTTTTCCTCTGACTATAGGACGAATGTGTGGTTGACTTAAACTTACTATTCTATCCTCAATGCTCTGTTTATTGTTATCAAATAACCACTGGTGTTGGCGAGTGACTTCTGTGAGGACTAGCAAGCTTTTATATTGCTGTTTGTTCAAACTTTATAGGGTCGCACCTGAATCGATTAGCTGTTCAATATGAGCGAGGTTTCTTTTGATATATTGAAGTTTTTTTTAATGGCCTGTCTTTTTTTTTTGCGGGTAGGTCTTCTTTGTTTGGCTATTAATAAGTAATCTTTTCGGGCGATATTACGGTAGGTTCTTGGTTTTTTCGGGATTTTACCTTTGAGCTGTTTATACAGGAGATCTATGATTTTTTCGGTGTGAACTCTGGCTCTGTTTAATAGTCCTAAGTCGGTCGGATAACTAATATCTGCTGGGGCGCAGGTTGCATCTATGATTAATTTTACCCTATTGGATGACTCATTTTTGGCGTCCGAATCCTTTTTTTTTTCTGGTTTGACTGGCGTGATTTGTCGCATTTTTTCAACCATCCGTTCGTTCACTTTATTAATTAGGTTCGGACTAATTCTTTGCCGAAAGTCTACTAATAGGGATGGGTCAAATGCGAGTTCATTGCTGTAGCTTGATAGACAGATGAAGTATTGCATATAGGGGTTTTCGCGGATCTGTTCGACTGTTTCGCGATCGCTAATTCCTAATTTTTCTTTGATAATTAATGCTCCCAATGCCATCCTCCATGATTTGGCTGGTGCGCCCTTTTCTGTGGGAAAGTTTTCGCATATTCTGATTCAAATTCAGACCACGGGATTATTTGGGCCATTTTTACCCAACGGTTAAGGAGTGACAAATTCCCTCCGAAGGGTAGTTCAAAGTCGGAGAGTGAGGGAGGAGCAAGCTCAGCTTTTCTGTACATGATCGCAGATGGCGATGCACGACTTTTGACCTATTTTACCTGTTTTTCTTGCACGCTGATCTCGATCGTGCCAGTTCTTAACCTAAGCCACGTAAAGTGCGATCACTTCTTCAGCAAGCCCTAGTATAGCCGTCTTTATCCGCCTTTATCAGTCTTTTTCCGCCTTG
The DNA here is from genome assembly GCF_036705085.1 of Microcoleus sp. B6-A1. Taxonomy (NCBI): domain Bacteria; kingdom Bacillati; phylum Cyanobacteriota; class Cyanophyceae; order Oscillatoriales; family Microcoleaceae; genus Microcoleus; species Microcoleus sp. B6-A1. The sequence continues at coordinate 836 of NZ_JAUBTU010000178.1, read as the reverse complement.
CATCCAAATTTTAGAAATACCCGTCTTTTTCCGTCTTTTTTCGCTTTTCAGTTTTGGGCGATCGGTCTATGATCAGGAAGAGCTACAAAGCAGCTTGGTTGGTACAAGGGACTGGGCATCTAATCTTAATCTCCAACAGCGACCGATGGGGCTTTAAGTAAGCCGGCAGGAAAATTCGTAAGTATGTAACAAAATATTAAGTAGGACGCTCGGCTCTCAATTTAATGCGTTTTGTAGAGTAGTTTCCTTTTTTTCCTCTAGCTTCTACCCCAGGGTAAACGCATCTAATTTCTAAATTCCCATATATAGCGTCTGAGTAGAGACAAAAGCGCTACAGGTGGAAAAACCGTTCTCAATAAACAACAATAAAGCCGAGTCCGCAGTGCTAAAACCCCTCGTTATTGACAAGATGCGTTTACCCTTGGATGTCATAAGGGACGACGCATAAGGTTTCTTTCTTCTTCCTGATTGTGAGAATTTAACAGGCTTCTCAATTCAGGTATCATTTCCAGTGTGTTTTGTCAAGACCGCATACTGAACCGATGCTCTAGCCCGTCCAAGTTCTTTAAAACCTACAACAACAAAAGCTCCTCTGATGTAGGAGCTTTTGTTTGTATATTGTCGAGCGGCATTGAGCTATTTTCGAGATGCAGTGACGGGAAAAAGATCTTAGCCAAATGGGCGTTTAACAAGCGAAAAGTTGTAAGGGTAAAAAACCCTGAAGACTGCAGAGAATTAAGTCATCATCATCACCATGTAGAAACAGAGGTCAAGCCCTCGGTCTATTAGTACGCCTCAGCTTCATCCCTCTCAGGACTTCCACTTAACGCCTATCA